>CAMWMM010000073.1 GCA_947175285.1 uncultured Lachnospiraceae bacterium | reverse complement strand
TTTATGTACTGGCACAGGAGAATGACAGGCTTGTCTGCCGGGATATTTTAAATGCGGCTCCGGCAGAGGATGCCAAGTCAAATATGATAAGGTGGTTTGACTGCGTCTCCTTTATAGAGATTCCTACGGAAAACTGTAAGGAATATAAAACCCGTGATGAGGTTTTTTCGGCAATTGAAAAGAGAAATTTTTCGGTTGTAGAAAGAAAATACGCCGACCCACACTATGGTTTGATAGAAACAATGGATGTTGTGGAAGAAATGGCGTATGTTTTAGAGAAAGCCGACGGAAAAACAAAAAGATGCGATATTGATGGTGACGGTTTTGACGAACTGCTTATTCTGCTACAATATGATGACGAAGTTTATGAACGGATTGATTTTATTTTAGATTATAGAAACGGCAGTGCCGTCTGCCTTTATTACGACTGGTGTGATGGAGGCGAATGGCTGTTTTTAGGAGATGCCGGAAAATTAATTCATTGTTCGCGCAGCTTCACCAGCGCATGTACTTATTATGGTTTCTATGAATGTACTTTAAATGCCAGAGGAATCAAGGATATTGATTATACGGGATATGGGGTTGAAGTTTGTAATGTTTATGAATCCGGCGATGCAGGTTTCTGGTGGTGGAAAGAGCAGGAGCCGGAAATAACGCAGACGGGAATATACTATACCAGATGCGGAAAGGAATTGATTACAAAAGAGAAGTTTCTGCAAGAGTATAAAGAACTGACAGGAGCAGAATTTGCATTGGATTTTGAAATTTAATCGCTCTTTACAGTTTTTGCACAATCCGCTATAATGAAGTGGACTTGAAGCATCAGGACATATAATAGAATAATCCGGTGAAAGGATTGGTACATGGACGAAAAAAATGAAAATCTGGATAATTTCATAGAAGTAAAGCAGCTTTATAAGACATTTCATACCAAGAAACAGACGGTTGAAGTGTTGAAGGGAATAGACCTTTCCGTGAAAAAAGGAGAGATATTCGGGATTGTCGGTTTCAGCGGTGCCGGAAAATCAACATTAGTCAGATGCATCAACCGTTGGGAAGAACCTGACAGCGGAAGCATCAGGATTGACGGCAGAGAAATTACAGCGCTTGGAAAAGCGCAGCTTAATGAGCAGAGAAGAAAAATCGGTATGATTTTTCAGCAGTTCAATCTCTTTGATTCCATGACGGTAGCGCAGAACATTGCCTATCCGCTTAAGCTGACAGGAACTTCAGCGAAGGACGCGGAAGCGAAAGTGGATGAGATGCTTGCGTTGGTTGGACTGGTGGAGAAGAAGAATGCCTATCCGGGTGAATTGTCCGGCGGGCAGAAACAAAGGGTTGGTATAGCCAGAGCATTGGCAAATAATCCGGATGTGCTTTTGTCGGATGAAGCGACCAGTGCGCTTGACCCGCAGACGACTCTTTCCGTATTGGATTTGCTCAAGGAAATTAATCAAAAGCTGGGGCTTACCATCATTTTGATTACGCATGAACTGGAAGTAATTAAGTATACCTGTCACAGAATGGCGGTTATGGAGAATGGAAAATTGTTAGAGCAGGGAGATGTAAAGGATATTTTTCAGAATCCTCAGTGTGCTACGGCAAAGAATTTTATCGGCGTCTATAATAAATTTAGAAGTGATTACTGGCAGGAGGAGGCAGAATGAGTTTATATAAGTATTCTTTTTTTGAAGTGCTTGGACATGCGTTCACTGCGGAAGTATGGGAGCAGGTTCTGCCTGCAATCGGAGAGACGATGTATATGGTATGTGTCTCTTCCGTATTTGTCCTGATATTTGGTATTCTCTTAGGATTAATATTGGTGATGACAAGCAAAGAGGGATTGATGCCCTGTAAAGCAGTACATACTGTTCTCGGCGCCATTATTAACTGTTTCCGCTCATTGCCGCAGGTTATTATCATCATTGTTATGCTTCCGGTGGCAAGAGCGCTCGTCGGAAAATCATATGGCTCCAATGCCTGTATCATTTCTCTGGTGGCAAGTTGTGTGCCGCTTTTTGCCAGACTTGTGGAAAGCAGCCTGCTAGAGCTTGATAAAGGGAAAGTTGAAGCGGCGAAAGCAATGGGGAGCGGTAATCTGCGTATTCTGTTTACAATCATGGTGCCGGAGACACTGCCGTCTTTAATACGTGCTTTTACAAATGCAGTTGTTATTGTCATTTCCATGACAGCGCTTGCCGGAAGTTTCGGTGCAGGCGGCATCGGTTATGTAGCAGTTACTTATGGTTACACAAGATTCCAGCATGACCTGTTGTTTGCCACGATTGTTGTACTGATTATTATTGTACAGGCGGTACAGTTTGTCGGGGATACCATATCGAAACTGATTTTGAAGAAGCGCCATTTGGTATAGATTATTTTGGATAAAAGAGACATTTATTGCAGCACTAGCTGCTTAAATGAATATATTTTTTAAGAAGAGGAGAATCATTATGAAAAAGAAACTTGCAGTATTATTTATGACTGCCGTAACAGCGTTCGCTATGCTTACAGGCTGCGGAAATTCGGCAGACACAGCACAGAGCAGCGTGGATAGTGCCACGGACAGTACGGTCGGAAATGCTACAGAGAATGCGGCAGCAGGAACAGAGCAGGATACTTCAAAAGAAGAAGCAGCCGCTGAGCAGACAGGGGATACGGTTGTATTAAAGGTAGTTTGTGATTTAACGCCTCACAGTGAGATACTGAACTCAGCATCAGACCTTTTGGCAGCAGAGGGAATTGAACTGGATATCGTATCTACAACATGGGATGCAACCTGGAATGACATGTTGGTGGACGGAGAGGTAGATTTTGCTTATTTCATGCATGTACCGGCAATGGAAAGTATTGAGGAAGAAATGGGTGTTACCCTCTACAGCATGGGCGGCATTCATGTAGAGCCTTATGCATGCTTTTCAGAGCAGTATGCATCTAAGGATGAGTTACCGGAGAATGCAGTTATTGCGATTCCCAATGACTCTTCCAATGAGTACAGAGCTTTGAAAGTGTTGGAAAAAGAAGGATTTATCAAGTTAAACCCGGATATGACGGCAATTGATGCTTCCATCAGGGAAATTGATGAATATCTGATTCCGATTGAGATCATCGAAATGGATCAGGCAAATATCATTCCTTCCGCAGCGGATTTTGACGCATATTTTGTTAATGTCAACAGAGCATTGGAAGCTAATATTGATACAACCGCTTACCTGATGAGAGAGGGAGAAGATTCCGAATATGCCAATATCATCACTGTAACGGAAGAAAACAAGGATAACGAGGCAATCAAGAAAATGGTTTCCATCTTACAGTCTGATGAAGTGAAGAAATTTATTAATGAGAATTACAACGGCGCGGTAATTCCGGCAAAGAATTAATATAGTATTGAAGCAATAAGCCCCGGACATGAAAATGCCGGGGCTTTTCAGATAAGAAAACGGCTGTGGAGGAATGGAGAAATGGACATGAACAGGAAATTTTTGTGGAATGACGGATGGTCATTTTTAGTAACCCCTGTAGGGACTTCCTATGAGCAGGCCGCAGAGAGAAAGAGTGAGTTTACGGCGGTAGATATTCCGCATGACTGGCTGATTCATGATTCTCTGCATTTGTATGAGGACGGTACCGGCTGGTACAGGAAGAGTTTTGTTTTTGCACAGGAGGAAAAAAAGGCTTTTATTACTTTCGAGGGTGTCTATATGGACAGCACCGTATACATAAACGGGAAAAAAGCCGGAGAATGGAAATACGGATATTCCACTTTTACACTGGATATTACGGAATTTTTGAAACAGGGGGAAAATGAAATTTTCGTAAGTGTATGTTTTCAAAATCCGAACAGCCGATGGTACTCAGGAGCAGGTATTTACAGGGATGTATGGTTCAAGATAACGGATAAGACCTATCTGCCTGAGAACGCAGTTTATGTTAGTACGAAAAAGCAGGACGGAGGAAACTTCCTGCTGCGATTGGAAGGAGAAGCGGAAGGAGAAAGACGCGAAGACGCCATATTAAGCTACAGCCTTTTTGACGATACGGGAAAAGAAGTGGAGTTGAAATCTCCGGATGCAGACGGCAGTAAGAAAGGGCGTGTTAGGGAATATCTGGTTGAGAATGTAAGACTTTGGGATGTTGAGAATCCCGTACTCTACACATTAATAACGGATTTGGTTTTAGATGGGAAAATCATCTGGCAGGAAGAAGAGAAAATCGGTTTCCGTTATACGGAGTTTCACACAGATAAGGGATTTTTCTTAAACGGGCGTCATATGAAGCTGAACGGTGTTTGTGAACATCATGATTTAGGCGCTCTGGGAGCAGCTTTTAACAAGTCCGCTATGAGACGGAAATTCCGTATCTTAAAAGAAATGGGCGTGAATGCGGTGAGAAGCGCTCACAATATGGCGGCGCCCGGATTCATAGAACTGGCAGATGAAATGGGGGTCATGGTAGTATCGGAAGCGTTTGATATGTGGGAGAGAGAAAAAACCACTTATGATTATGCACGGTTTTTTGATGAGTGGTCGGCAAGGGATGTAGAAAGCTGGGTAAAAAGAGACAGAAATCATCCCTGTGTCATCATGTGGAGCATCGGGAATGAAATTTATGATACCCATATTGATGAGCACGGGCAGGAAATCACGGCATATCTGAAAGAACAGGTGGAAAAACACGACCCCTTGAAAAATGCTGTTGTCACCATTGGTTCTAACTATATTCCTTGGGAAAATGCGCAAAAGTGTGCGGATATTCTGAAAGTCTCCGGTTATAATTATGCGGAAAAATGTTATGAAGAGCATCATAAGGCACATCCCGACTGGGTAATCTACGGAAGCGAGACATCCTCGATTGTACAGAGCAGGGGTATTTACCATTTCCCGCTGGCGACAGGAATCTTAATGGAAGAAGACGGACAGTGTTCCTCACTTGGAAACAGTCCGACAAGCTGGGGAGCTAAATCTTTGGAGGACTGTATCACGGTAGATAGGGATACGGAATTTTCTTTGGGGCAGTTTTTATGGACAGGATTTGATTATATTGGGGAGCCTACGCCGTATCGGTTTAAGAACTCCTACTTCGGACAGATAGATACCGCGGGTTTTAAGAAAGATTCTTATTATATATGGCAGTCAGTCTGGACGAATTATAAAAAAGCCCCTATGATACATATTTTTCCTTATTGGGATTTCAATGAGGGACAGTTGATTGATGTACGGGTTTGTTCCAATGCGCCTGATGTGGAACTTTTTATTAACGGTAAGAGTCTTGGCAGGCAGCATTTGAACCATGAGGCGGGAAGCGGCAGGCACATTCTTGCGGATTATCAGCTTCCTTTTGAAAAGGGCGTGCTGACGGCAGCCGCTTATGATGAAAACGGAGTAAAAATTGCACAGGAAGATAAGAAATCCTTTGGAAACTCCAGCCGTATTGTACTGATGCCGGAAAATACGAAAGTGATGGCAGACGGCAGGGATTTATTGTTTATTGAAATCGGTACGGTGGATGAAAACGGCATTCCTGTGGAAAATGCCTGTGACAGGGTAACGGTGCATGTTACTGGCGCGGGCAGGCTGATTGGACTGGATAATGGCGACAGTACGGACTATGACAGTTATAAAGGAATCAGCAGAAGATTATTCAGCGGGAAACTGCTCGCAATTGTACAGGCGGATGTGACTCCCGGCAGCATTCAGATAGAGGTGACGGGCAAAGGGTTACGGAAAGCTTCGCTTGTTTGTGAGAGCATTGAGAAACCTGTAGAGGGTATAAGCGCTGCAGCAGAAAACATAGAGACGCCTATTCCGTTCGGCAGCAGTGAGGAAATACCTGTCCGTAAAATTACATTAGAGACGATAGACGGTCAGTTGTTTACAAAAGAAAAGGAGAGTATTAAGGTAGAAGCCAAAATCGAACCGCCGCAGGCGACCGATAAGGAAATTATTTTCAGGGCAGTGAACGACAGCGGCGTGCAAATCCCATTCGTGAGCATGAAACAGGATGGAAACAAAGTTACTATGAAAGCGGAGGGTGACGGCTCTTTCCGTCTGTTTGCCATGTCAAAAAGCGGAACGGATAAAATAAGAATAATGTCACAGCTTGAATTTACGGTAGAAGGATTCGGTCAGGCTCATAAAAATCCTTATGATTTCATTTCGGCAAGTCTATATGATTATGTTGAAGGAGAGATTGGGAATGGAATGCAGAAAGGAGTTGCCATGGACGCTGAAGGAGATACCCTCCTTACTTATCGCAATCTGGATTTCGGCAGTATGGGAAGCGACGAGTTCACTATTTTTCTATATGCCCTGAATAATGATGAGTATCCTGTTCAGATATGGGAAGGTATTCCGGGAGAGGATGACGCTGAACTTCTGGCGGATGTGATTTATCAAAAGCCCTATATATGGGATCTGTACCAGTCGGAGACTTTTAGGCTGCCAAGAAAACTGAAAAGTATTACTACCCTAAGTTTCCTGTTTAAGCAGAAATTAGTCATGAAGGGCTTTTCTTTTACCGGATATGAGAAAGCGTGGATGGAAATTCCGGCAACGGCAGCAGATGCGATGTACGGTGACAGCTTTTCAAAAGTGGAGTATGCAGTGGAAAGCATTGGAAATAACGTATCATTGGTATTTACGGAAATGGACTTTGGGGAAAGACAGGTGAAAGGCATCTCGATTAAAGGCAGGGCACGAAAAGGCAGTAACACCATACATATCAGATTTTTTGACGGTAACAATGAAGTGAAACAAATACTGGAATTTCCGGCAAGTGAAGAATATATTTCACGGCAGTTTGATTTGGAGCCTGTCAGCGGAAAGTGGGAAGTGACTTTTGTATTCCTTCCGGGAAGCTGCTTTGATTTTGAGTCGTTTCAGATGTATTAAGGCTGCACTATAGCAGCTCTTTGTTATGAAAATACATTTCTTGAATAATTGCCCGAACCTTAACGCCGATGCCTTTCTTTTCTTCCCTCGGCAATTCATTCATATAAATGGGCGTTCCATATTCAATGATAACGTGTGTTTTTTTGATTATCGGGAAATGGTCTTCAAAAATATTGGCGGCATTGTTGATACTGATAGGAATAATAGGGCAGCCGCTTTTTTCTGCAATTTTGAAGCTGCCCTCATGGAAAGGCAGAAAGGTATCGTTGACTTTATTCGTTGTACCCTCCGGGAAAATGAAGATGGATATGCCGTAGTGAATTTTATCAACTGCTTCTAAAATCGTTTTCATTCCCTGTTTAATATCTGCTCTGTCAAGGAAAAGGCAGTGCAGATATTTCATCCATGTGCGCAGTAGAGGAATCCGCTGCATCTCTTTCTTGGCAATATAGCCTGTCAGTCCGGGAACACGGACATAAGTCATAACGGTGTCAAAGTTGCTCCGGTGATTACAGACATAAAGGACTGGCGTATCTTTAGGAACATTCTCCTCGCCGATAACTGTTATGTCGGTTCCCGCTAAAAACAGGCAGCCGCGAAAAGCCCACTTGACAATGGCAAGGGAACTGCGGCTTTGCATATCTTTATTCAATTTACCGATTATGTACTCAATCATCATCAAAGGGATGCTGCAAATCAGAAATAATACAACAAAAAGTGCAGTCAGAATAAACCGAATCATAGTAATCTCCATTTTTCAATATTTCAGTTTATTATAAGAGATTTGGTGTCTTAATTCAATCCTTGTTGTCTTACGTTTGTAATTATTCTAAGGTGTAAGTTTTATACAAGAAAGGAAAGCACGGGATGAGGTATTTTATATGGCGGTTATGATGCAGGGTGTGACTGAAGATTAAAAACTTGGAAGAAAAATTTAAATAAACCACTTGACACGAATGCTCTAATGCAATAGAGTAAATATAACAACTCTATTGTATTAGAGAATTTTGCTTTTTAAAAGAAAGTGTGAAAAATAAGTTTTTCAGAGAGGCAGGGTAATTGTTATGGGAACACCAAAGGTATATGAAAGTGAATATCGTTTTTGCCTGATATTATGGGAAAATGAGCCGATTAAGAGTAAGGAACTGGTGAAGCTTTGTGAGGAGAGACTTGGCTGGAAAAGCACCACTACATACACGGTTATTAAGCGTTTGTCAGAGCGTGGGATAGTGAAAAATGAAAATACCATCGTTACATCGCTCGTATCTAAAGAGATGGTGCAGGAATCCGAGATCGAGGAACTGGTGGAGAAGACATTTGAAGGCAATCTTCCGGCTTTTATCGCGGCGTTTGGGCGCCATAAGAAACTTTCGGATAAAGAGATGGAGGAACTTAGAAGAATCATAGGAGAGCCATAGGAGGAGATGGGTATGGAAGAGATGTTTATACAGATTATAAAACTGAGCATATCCGTAACGTGGTTCATTATTATTACAGCACTTTTACGGATGGTGTTAAAAAAGGCTCCAAGGAGCATTATTTGTGTAATGTGGTGTATGGTTTGGCTGCGCCTTGTTTTTCCGTTTAATATTGAAAGCAGGTATAGTCTGTCACCCGATATTAATGGAATAGTAGGATATATGGAGAGTCAGATGGAAGCTAACTCAGCAGGGCCTTCTGTAAATGAAGAAAAATATGATCTGTTAAATGGGGAAGCTGAAAAGGTTGCTGAGGGTGATGCGGTTGGAGCGACTTTGATGCCTGTAGCATCAGAGGTTGATTTGACAAATGAAATATCTGGATTTGAAGAAAGAAATATATCAGGTGAATCATCTGAATCTTATTTCGCAGATAAGTTATCAAAATCGAATGCAGAAAGCAGATTGGACATAGTGACAAAAAGCAATTCAACTCCATGGCTCCGCATAGGCACTGTAATATGGCTGTCAGGCATGGCTCTTATGTTTGGCTATATGATAATAAGTTACGCCACGCTTAGGCGGAAGTTAAGAACGGCAGTGCTTTATAAGGAAAATATCAGACAGAGCGAGTTTATCGATTCTCCTTTTGTATTTGGAATAATAAGACCGGTAATCTATATTCCATATGGACTGGAAGGTGATGTACTTGATAATGTGCTGGCGCATGAGAAGGCGCATCTTGCAAGATGGGATCACCTGACAAAGTTTATTGCATTTATGCTTCTTGACATATACTGGTTTAATCCGCTTATCTGGCTTGCCTATGTACTTTTTTGTAAGGATATTGAAGCGGCGTGTGATGAACGGAGCATTGCCGGTATGGGAGAAAAGGAGAGGATGTCTTATGCGCGGACATTACTTTCCGTAAACGGAAAAGTGCGTGTGTTTGACGTCTGTCCTATAGGTTTTGGAGAGCTTGGGGTAAAAGAGCGTGTTTTAAGAATAAAGAGATATAAGAAACCTGCACTTGGTATAGTTTTCGGAGCAGCAATAGTGTGTGTTCTGGCAGTGGTCTGTTTTTTAACCAGTCCGAAGCAGGAGATAAAAGAGCCGACGCTTCCGGTTTCTTATTACTATTATGCCAATTATTGGGAACTACATGATATGTCAGATACAATTTTTCCAAATAAGGAGAGTCTGGAAAACTATACTTCGCATTATCTTAAGGAGGTGGAGGAATTTTTGGATTGTGGCGGCTGGTGGAAAGAGATTAATCCACAGGCAAAGGAAATACAGATTACATACTATATGCCGAGAGCAAGCGTTTGTAATGTTAGCATCCCTGTGGCGTTTGGGCAAGATGCAGTTGCTGTAACTATTACTTTAAGCAGGAGTATTCTTCAGAATCCGAATATTAGTTTGCTCTGCGAGGATGCGAATCTTACTTACGGACTTGGACATGTGGTTTTAAATAACAGCTTTTCAATTTCCTTAGAAGATGGAATGTGCGAATATCTTAATCAAGAGATAAATCAGTATTCCATGTTAAATAGTACAGGAATACCGTTTCAGGATTTATTTTGTCTGGATGTTAAGTATGGTATGGAAAATAATAAAGTAGAGCAGGAAGAACTTGATAAGTTGAAAGCCTGGATTGGAAAAGAGGGACGTACTTATCCTTATGCGGCGAACAGCAAGTATAGCGAGGTTTGGTATTGTATGAGTTTTTCTTTCGTGAACTACCTCATTGATACTTACGGGCTTTCAGATGTGGTGGAATTGATCAGAGAAGGCGAGACACAGGCAGATTATGAGAAATATCTGGGTCATTCCTTAGAGGAACTTAAAGAGGACTGGTGGAACTATGTAATAAATTACCAAAGTGAGTATAATATAGAGGACATGAAACAAGATAGTTTATAAAGTCCTAAATTAGAAAAAAATCATAAAAAACTGTACTTCGGGGAAAAATCTGTACCTCGGGATAAATGTATAGGATTTTATTTTCAGATTTCCGATAATCAAAATAACAGTACAGTATTTGCACAGAAATAAAAAACGGATTTTAAGAACAGGATCAAAGAGGACAACATTATGGCAATATCAGGAATCAAAGATTCTTTTGAGTAAGATGAAATAAGGGATATTATACGATGCATCATTAGAAAGAAGAGGTATAAGATGAAAAAGAATAAAAATATGTTTAAATTAATACTGATTTGCTTTATTAGTCTGGTTGTATTTAGTGCGTGTGGGGAGGCATCAGATTCCGCATCTCCATCAAAATCCGATGGAGATGTGCTAGTGGTTTATTATGTAAAAGATCATTTGTTTTACCAAACTGCGTTGGAAGAGTATCAAAAGAAGGAGCAGGTTTCATTAGAACTGCATGCATTTGAGACAGAGGAAGAACTTGCAAAACAATACACAGCAGAAGGATTGGCAGGAGGTGGGGCGGATGTCTTACTTCTTAGTGATACTTCATCGCTAGATGCAGAAAAATTAATGACAGAAGGTATTTGTTTTGATTTAACGGAATATCTGGAACAGGATCAAAATTATAACAAAGAAAATTATTTTGAAATCGTAGTGGATGCGGGAAAGCAAGAAGGAAAACAATATATTCTTCCAATTACATTTGATATGGGGTTTGCAGTGACAAGAAATACTGTTTCTGAACTTTGTGGAAATATCCTGACTGATGATACGGATTGTTATGAGTTTTATCAAGAATTGCTCGCATGCCAGCAACTCCTGTATGATTCGGAAGAAATTCGGTTAGGGCTTTGTTTTACATCTGATTCAACAGAAGATTTTCTTTTATATGCGTATCATACGAGCGGTTTAGAATTGACAGATGGGAAGACAGTGTCTGTGAATTCAGAACAGCTTCGACAACTTTGTGATTTTGTAAAAGCGGGACAAGAGGAGTTTCGGGCTAAGTACGATGAAATGAAGAATTCTGGAAGCAACTCAGCAACTTTAGTGGGGTATCAGCTTCTTTATGGAAATCCGGCGGCCATTGTTCGTCAGCAGGAATATGCATATGAGGCGATGTTTCAAGAAAATATCAATTATTTTATGTTTCCAGAAGATACAGCAGGGGGATATCGAGCGACAGTTCGTGACTTTGGTCTAGTCGACGCTAAAAGTGACTGTCCGGAAGAAGCCTATAAGCTATTAAAGTATTTAATAGATTATGATTTTTACAATTTAGGTGTCGTATATACTGCTGGTACGCCGGTGAATCGCAATATTTTTGAAAGTCAGTTTCATAATCTGAGTACTATTACCAAAGTAACGATGGGTAAAAATGCCATGCCTGTGTCTCCTATGGCAGAGGACCTTGCTGCAAAAATTGAAGAACAAATAAATAAAATTACTTCTGCAGGTTTGAAACATCCGGATATGGAGCAGATTTTTGCTGAAACAATGGCTGATTACGTAAATGGAACTGCTGATTTCGATACTTGCTATCAACTGATGTGTAGCAGACTTAATCTATATTTGAAAGAGTGATGAGGGTATATTTATGAAGTGGAAGAGACCTCGGGTTTTTAATATGCCAGTTACGCTTCTACTGTGTTTTTTTATCATAGCTACATGGATGACGATATTTTCGCAGAGAAATTATAGGGAAAATCTCGTAGAGGTTGAAGTAGTGCAGCCCTCTAAAAAGGCGTTGCAATATAAGATTGAATATATGGCTGAATATCGAGAGACGGAGACTGGTAAAGTTATTCAGTGGGAAATGGATAAGTTAGGGGAGTATGCACAGGAAGGTTTTGTTCAAATTTATCCTGTTTATTTGGAAAACAACATAACGGAGGATGGAAAACTGATTCCCTTCTATCGGAAAGGGAACGTATATGAGGGTCTTTGGATACAAGGAACAGAAAATTCGGAAAGTAATAGTTATATAATGGAGACAACAATAGAAGAATTTCCACCTGAAATCATAGAGGCAGAATTTTTAATAGTGGAGCTCGTTTTTACTGGAGCTGAATATGAAGCGGTAATTCCATGCAGTGCAATTATAAGTCCAAAGAGTTCAACTGAAGCCAACAGGGTGTATGTAATTGAGGAAATTCCTAAGATATGGGGAACTGCTCTAAGCATAAAGTCGGTGCCAGTTATGATTTTATCAACAAATGGAACAGAGGCTGCTATTGGAAATGCAATTTCCTTATATATCATAGCCGATGCTGGGAGCAACGACATATATGAAGGCGTGCAGGTAAAGCTTCCTGATTCGGAGACAGGAGGAGAAGGAAATGAAGAAGAAAAATGATGGGATAGCTGTCTTGTTTGTACTGCCATTATTTTTGGGGATTTTTTTGTTTTATTATTTCCCGTTTTTTACGACAATAAAAGAGAGCTTCTGGTCGGATGTTGGTTTTATTGGAATCTACGAATATAAGAAGTTGTTTTTGTCGGAAGCATTTCGGCTTTCAATAAGAAATATGACTTTTTTTTCCCTAACATCAATACCACTTCTTTTTATACTAGCACTGTCAACCGCATTATCTATGAGGTACTTAAATATAAAAAATTGTAAAATTGTACCGGTTTTGTTTCTTTTACATTTGCTTCCTATGTTGATTCCATCGGCGGTTATTACAGTAGTTTTAAAAATATTTCTAGAAGCATATGGTGTTTTGAATGGTTTTTTGGTTGAACATGGGAAAGAAAGCATAGATTTTTTATATTCTAAATACGATATTATTATTCTGGAAGGAATCTATCTTTGGAAAAATTATGGTTATTGTATGATTGTTTTATACGGAGGTATTAACGGAGTGCCGGAAGAAACGATAGAAAGTGCAAAACTAGACGGTGCTGGTAATTTTACTATTTTAATTCATATGATACTACCGCAGATTCGAAGTTTTTTGTTGTTTGTGGGTTCGCTTGGAATTGTGGGAGTATTTAAAATTTTTAGGGAAGCATATTTATTGCTTGGGAAGTATCCATATGATTCCGTTTATATGTTGCAGAATTTTATAAATAACAAATTATATGCGATGGACTATGGCAGTCTTTCGGCGGCATCTTTGATATTGATATTATCGTTTTCTGTATTAATTTATTTTATTTTCTTAAAAGTCTTTAAATGAATACTTACAATCTTTAAAATACCTCTAGGGCACAACTCATACAACACCTTCTCCAATAACATTCATTAAAAAGAAAGAGAAGAAGGGAGAGAAGGAATGTAGGAACACAGGAAGCTGTTGGACTTGATAGCCTATTCCTGTAATACCAGTACTTGTTGAAAATAAATGAGAACAATAACATAGGACTGCAGAAGTATTATAGAACTTAAAACAAC
>CAMWMM010000072.1 GCA_947175285.1 uncultured Lachnospiraceae bacterium | reverse complement strand
AATATAAATTCTACCAGATTTCTGACCGAAACCCGAATCTCCATACGCTGTCTGTTCCTTTCCGTTATAAATTACTATAACGTTAGCCGATAGGCTTACGTTTATTATATCAAAAAACTCCCCGTCAGGACACTATGGATTCCTGTACAGGGAGTCAATGAAGTATATTAATTTTAGCCGCTTAACAAGCTACGGCAAATTTTCTAAGATATTTTTCAAAATCAGCATCATAACCATTGCAGGAAACTGTCAAAATCTGGTCAAAGTTCAAACCCAACACACCAATGATGGATTTGGCATCTACTATGAAGCTGTTATAAGAAATATCCACGTCAAACATACATCTCGTAGCTGCTGCCACAAATTCATTTACTTCATCTGGCCGTAATTTAATTCTGTGCTGCATCACTATAAACACCCTCCTATTCATTTTGATTATGTGCAAACCGGAAATCCTTTTCCCTCTTATTTATTGAGTTATTATACTCCATTCTTCCTATTTGTAAATAGTAAATTATTCCAAAAAATGAAATTTTTACTTTTTACTAAATTCAACCATATAATCCTGAAAGCGTAAAGGCAGCATCTGCTGCTGTAATTTCAAATTTTTACGTTCTTTGATGGCAATGGTTTGACAAAACATTGTAAAAAGCTCCTGATATGCCTCCTCTTCTGCCGACATCTGCAGCGTAACCTCTTCGGGGATTTCCCATCCCGACACCAGATACCAGTCTTTCTTTGCCGGGTGCACGCCATATAAATTTCTCTTTTCATCATAAATGATAAAGTTCTCCAACGGCAGCCTGTCTGCAAAATGCGGCATGATAAAGGAAACAACATTGCATTTAGGTCCTATTTTAGAATACAAAATGCCTTGTTTCAATTCCTGAAACCGTACAAATTCCATCATTCTGTGAATTTCATTGCCTGTGCTTCTTGCCAGCCGGAACACAAGTTCCACATAAGGATTGGCAACATTTTCCAGTACCCTTCTGCCGCTCCCATTCGTAATACCGTCAACGACGGTCTGATAAACTGCCTGTGCCTTTCCGGTATCTTCCGCAGCAAGCGCACGGCAGATACTCATATAAACTTCCGTTCCCAGACGCTTTTGTATTGTTTCCGCTACTTTTCTAGTTTTAACGGAATCCGGCAGACTATTCCTGTAATAGGCAAATAATCTATAATTTTCTTCTTCGCCGATTTGCAGATGAATATGCTCATGCCCTATCCGTAAGGCATAAGCATCATAAATTCCCGTAAAAACGCCCTCTATGGAATCCTCGCAAATAAAATATTCTTCCTGTGTCATGCCAACCCTTTCACTTAAAACAAACTCATCTGCTCATACTGTATCCCGTCCGAAGCAAAAAGCTGTCTTTCTTTTCTGCCGGTAAGTGTCTGATAAGTCAGATTCCTTACGATATAATTTTCTTCTATTTTTGTCGGATACATCATCTTTCCGCTGCAGGTAATAAAATATAAGGCTCGTTTTAACACAACGCCTATTTTCTTCAAATCCTCAAAAGTTAATCTTCCAAAACGCCTTGCACTGACAATCCGCTTTGCACTTTTCACACCAATGCCGGGGATTCTAAGCAGCAAATGATAATCGGCGCGGTTGATTTCCACCGGAAATAATTCCAGATGTCTGACTGCCCAATCCGCTTTCGGGTCTATCATCATATTGAAATTAGGGCGGTTCTCGGTCAGCAGTTCCTCTACCGTAAAATCATAAAAACGCAGCAGCCAGTCTGCCTGATAGAGACGATGCTCCCTTAAAAGCGGCGGTCCGCCGGGCAGCGCCGGTAACTCTTTATCCTGATTTACATTGACGAAAGCCGAATAATAGACTCTTTTTAAAGAAAATTTCTGATACAGGCTCTCCGCCACCGACATAATCTGGTAATCGCTCTCCGGCGTTGCACCGACAATCATCTGTGTAGACTGTCCTGCCTCGCAGAAACGCGGCGCGTGGTTATATAAAACCATCTCGTCACGATTCATTGCAATTCCGTTTTGTATCTGTTTCATCGGCCGTAAAATCGTCTTCCTGTGTTTATTCGGCGCCAGTTTCTGTAAACTTTCCGCCGTCGCCAGTTCCAGATTCACGCTCATCCTGTCCGCCAGAAATCCCGCTTTTTCTATCAGTACAGGATCCGCCCCCGGAATCGCTTTTACATGAATATAACCCTGAAAGTGATACACCGCACGCAGCTTATAAAGCGTCTGGCAAATCAACTCCATCGTGTAGTCAGGACTGTATAAAATACCGGAACTTAAAAATAAACCTTCTATATAATTACGCCTGTAAAATTCCATCGTCAATTCACAGACTTCATCAGGGGTAAAAGAAGCCCTCGGCACATCATTGGACTTCCTGTTCATACAATATTTGCAGTCAAAAATGCATTCATTGGTAAATAGAATCTTCAAAAGAGAAATGCAGCGCCCATCCGCAGCAAAGCTATGACAAAGACCCGATGCCACCGTATTTCCGATTCCCTTTCCATCCCCCTTGCGGGAGGAACCGCTGGAACTGCAGGAAACGTCATACTTCGCGGCATCGGCCAGAATATTCAGTTTCTCCATAATAGACATATCCGGAGCAATTCTTACTTCCATTTTATAAACTTTTCCTCTCGCATATTAGAACATTTGTTCTTTTTGTATTGTATCATATGACCATCCTATATGCAAGAGCTTTTAGAACATTTGTTCTATTGTGTTTCTTCCCATAAGAATCCTGCAATTGCCTCATTCCCGGCAATTACACCTGACATTGTTTTTGCCTGCAAGTCCACACCGCTAAAATCCGTTACTTTGCCGCCTGCCTCGCGCACTAACAGCATACCTGCCGCATAATCCCATATTTTCAACTCTTTTTCCAAAAATCCCTCTAATCTACCTGCTGCCACATAAGCTAAATCAATTGCCGCAGAGCCGCTTCTTCTGATATCCTGACATTTTACGAAAATATTTTGAAATATAGGGAACAGCTCTTTTGCCAGTTCCTTATTATATGGCGACGTACCGACTGCAATCAGGCTTTCCTGCATCATATCCGCGTCACTTACATGAATTTTTTCGCCGTTACAGAAACTTCCTTTTCCTTTCTGTGCGCAAAACATTTCTTTCAGGTACGGATGGTATACAATCCCAAGCACCGGTTCCCTGTGCTCCAATAACGCTAATGATATGGCGCTTGCCCGATAATCATGAATCAGATTAGTCGTGCCGTCCACCGGATCAAGCACCCACGTGAGACCGTTCATGTCAATTTCCGCGTTATCTTTTTCCTCTCCTAAAAACTGGATTTCCGGATAAAGTTTCGCCAGATTCTCCCGGATAAATTTTTGTACCTCAAAATCCACTTCCGTTACATAATCCGCCACACCTTTCGTTTTCCTATGCTCCGCGGCTTTTCTGTCTGCAAACAGACAGCTTGCCTCCAATATAATCTCCTTTACGGATTCTAACTGTATTTTCTCCATAATTGACGCCATTTTGATGCCTTTCCTGAACAATAGCTACTCTACTGTTTTTTATTACATTTTATCAGTATCCTGCCCATCTGTCCACAACCGTTCCGTCCATAGCGTTAATCGTCATCAGGCTCTCAGGCATAACGCCGTCATATCTGTTGTCAACTACAAGGTCTATTTCTCCCGCAGCATTTCTAAAAGTTTTGGTGCCAAAGAAATCCCACACCGGAACCAAAGTGCCCTCAGTGCTCTCCAAAGAATCCTTGTCCCTGACTCTCATATAGCTTAAAACAACCTTATCTACCTGAATAGTAACTGTATCTCCTTCGTTATTGAAACTGTCCGCCTGTCTTTTCAATAACATCTCTTCAAAAATATTGCTGATATCGGAAAACGGCAGCAAAAATACATACTCCTCGGACATATCCTCAATTATATAAGGATTTATCCACTCAAATGTGCGGAGACCTTCATTGGTATAAATAAACGTCATTTCTTCATAAGGCCAGCGTACTGCTTTAATAACAGCATCTTTTTTATTTTCCATAGCTTGTAACAATTCTTCAGTATCCATTTTAGTAACGCCGCCGTCCTCATGAGTATAAGTAATGGGGATGCCATCCTCTACCCTGTAAAGGTGTACCCCATATCCCATATTGGCAAGATAAAGCGAATTATAATATTCTTCACTGCTCATAGCGTCATCGTTCGCAGTCCAACAGGCAAAATATCCGCCGCCCTGAATATCATACTCACCAATCCCCATTTGATTAACTAATTCAGTCACTTCCGTCATAACTTCTTCAGGCGGTGTATTCATATTCACAAATCCCGGTACAAACTTGGTATCACTCATAGATTCCAGCAGATTTTCCGGGTCAGGCTTCTCATTGGAAAAATAGAGATATTTATCGTCTCCATCCTGCTTCTCAATCAGAAACTTAACCTTATGATTTGTGCTAAACACATTATTGCTTATCTTAAGACCGTAATCCTGTCCGTCCACCGTAACAAATCCATACAGTTCATTCTCTCCGGTTTCGGATAAAGCCTCATCATATGTGACAACTGCAGGTATCTCTAAAAGCAATCCTCTTTCCTCTGCCTCTTCTTTGGAAACTGCATATTCTCTTAATCCTTTTAGTTTTTCAAGTTCCTGATTCCAGATATTCCCTTTACTGTTGTATGTGGCATCGCCATTCACACCTTCCTGCGAGATTCTCTCCTCCAGTTTTTCTATTCTTTCATCAATCTCCTCTCTGAACATGCCTTGGCTTTCCTGCATAGCCTCAATATCTCTTTCCCACAGTTTTCCGCCTCCAAGCAGCACCCTGCTTACCGCATCATAGTCCTCCTGTGTAAAAGTACGCGCTGTCACTTTTTTCAGTTTTATTCCCGGCACGTCAGGGATGACAAGCGTCGCATCCGCCGTTATCGTGACAGCCTCGCCAGTAACCTGCGCCTGATACATTTCCGGAGCCTGTACCTGCTCGGCGACATTCCCGGATGCCTCCGCTTCCTCTGCGCTCATCTGTACTGACGGCTGCTCTCCATTCTGTTCCTTTAATGTAACTGCATCTTCTTCAGACTCTGTGCTACTGCTACACCCCGATACTGTACCAAGACACATACCCGCTACTATGACTGCTACGGTCAATTTCTGTAATTTGAGATTTTTCCTTATCATTTCTACGTTACTCCTTTCTGTTTACATATGTACAGGTGATTGCGAAACGCTCTATTTCACAAGCTATGTGATACAATATTGACAAAACGCAAGTAGGTGCTATGACGCCGTCGGCGTTTAGCTGCCGTATTATGGCAGCTTATGCGCCGCTACGAGCGACAATGCAGCGCAAGCGTGCCTGCGGTGATTTGTCAATATTGTACATCAGATGCTTGAAAATTTAGCTTCGCAATCACCTGTACATATTTAGTTTAAGACAGGTTTCTCCATCCCTATCCACAGCATATCCTGCGCGGCTGTAAAAGGTATACAACAGAATGTAAACATTTTGCAAAAATGCGAATCACACATTCCCCCAAATAACCGACACCTCGGTTCCTTTCCCCGATTTGCTTGTTATCTCAAGTTCTGCCCCATGCAATTCTGCAATCTTACCACACAGCGCCAGTCCCAGTCCACAGCCTCCCGCCCTTCTACTGCGGGCTTTATCTACCATATAGAAAGCTTCTGTCACTCTGGGTATCTCATCTTCAGGGATACCGCAGCCGAAATCGCACACGGTAATCCTGTCTTCTTTTGCTTCCATAATAATATCTGAACCAATTTTACTTGCCTTCACCGCATTGTCGACCAGATTAGTCAATAAACTAATCATTAAGTCTTTGTCCATAATCCGCTTTTCCATATGGCAAGAATAACTGAGAGTCATATTATTCTTTTTCAAATTACTATCTTCCATTTCGGCGACGGCAGAAAACAAATCACTAACAGAAACTTCTTCCATACAAATGCTGTCATTATCATACATCCCAATCAGGCTCATCAATTTACTGCTGATACGCACCAACCTGCCGCACTCCGTATAAATATGCTGCAGCGCGCTTTCTTTCTGTTCTTCTTTCAGATTTACATGCAGAAGGGAATCGGCATAACCCATAATGGAAGTCATCGGCGTTTTCATTTCATGCGTCAGGCTGCCTAACATCTGTCTGCGCCGCTCTGATTCCTGCGACAGCTCCGTAACCTGATTTTCAATCTGCGCTGCCATACTGTTAAAAGCTGCCGCCATGTCGCCGATTTCATCGCTTGTATGCACCTTTGCACGCCTCTCCAACCTGCCCTCACTGATATCCTGTGCCGCACGCTGTAATTCCCGCAAAGGTGCCAAAGCTTTCTTTATCATAAGAAAAACCAAAACCACTGCCATAAGAACTGCCGCCAGATAGATACGGACATAAAAAAAAGCCTGCGTACGGATATCTTCATAGATATTGGAAATGTCCCGTACCAGAACAAGTTTATATTCACTGCCGCCTGTAACGGGCAATCTGATTCCCATCACCAAAATGTACCTGTTTTCAAGCTTTTGAATCATATGATATGCTTCCGCGTTGCCCCATCTGTCATCTCCGGGGTTATTTAGTTCAAACGGCGTCAGGTTACAAAGCACCTTCTCCCCTTCCACTAAAATATACATAGAATCGTCATATTTTTTTATCACATAATGATAATAGGCATTGGCTGCCGCCTCACTGAAATTTTTAAGCGGTTCATATTCCAGTTCCCTGCTGACTGCATATGACGTAGAATTAAGCTGCTGTTCGTAATTTTCTATCGTCTTTTCCCTGTTATAGCGCGCCGAATGGTAAATAACTGCCGCCCCTGATATCCCCGTACTTACAAGCAGCGCCGCTGCTGTTATGACAGACATTTTAATCCAAAGTTTCATGATTCCATATCCTCCAGTCGATACCCATGCTTGGAAATCGTGCGAATTACATCATAAAAGTCCAGCTTTTTACGAAGCTGCCCGATATGCACATCCACCGTCCGGGTCTCGCCCACATAATCGACGCCCCACAGCCTGCCAAGCAGTTCTTCTCTGCTGAAAGCCACGTTTTTACTCTGTGCTAACGTCACCAAAAGTTCATATTCCATCGGCTTTAAATTCACCTTTTTGCCATTTTTGAGTACGCTGTGCTCTTTTAAATCTATGACAACGTCTCTGATGATAATCTTCTCTCTTCCCCGTCCTGTTCTATTTAAAACCTTCTCTATACGCACCAGAAGTTCCAATACTTCAAACGGCTTCACAATATAATCTTCCGCGCCCGCTTTCAGACCATGCACCTTTGAAATCACATCATCCTTTGCCGTCAGATAGATAACCGGAATCTGCGCTTTCTGCAAATCCTCCATCAGCTCAAATCCGTCTTTTCCCGGAAGCATCACGTCTACCAGTGCCAATGCTGCATCGCCAGGCTCTTCGCCTTTCAGCACCTCTGCTGCCGCATTGCCGTCAAAAACCGCCTGTGTTTCATATCCCGCCGCTTCCAGATTCATACAGATTAACTCCGAAATAGCGGTATCATCTTCTATTACTAATATTTTCATTTTACACCCATGCCCTTTTCTTAGCCTGCTCATTCTTCTTTGGAGTTATCTTAGCATAAATCTTACGAAAAAAAAGCAACAAAATGTAAACGGGGAAAAATGCACAATACAACATCTTGTTTCCCCCTTTTTACAAATCCTATGCGCATACTATATCATGTACAGCAGCAAGAATTATCGGTATAACGTTCTAACTTTTCTACTTCTTTGTAATAAAAAATAAATTGCTTTTTATCTATGCACATGATATAAGTATACTATGTAATGGCGGCGTCTATAAAATCATTGCAGGCATATTCTACGCTTATATTTTCTGTTATCTCAAATCACAAAGGAGTCACATCTATGAATCTGAAAAGCACGAATCAACACGTTCTTAATCAACAACAATTTAACGATAATCCAAGTATTTTGTTTCAAAATGCTCATGGCGCCATACCTTACGGAATGACTAACGACTATATGTTCCGGGCAGTATTGCAAACCAACAATAAAGCGCTCCGCGGTCTTATCTGTTCGCTGCTTCATCTACAACCTGAAGACGTCCTGTCCGTAGAAATCACAAATCCCATCATTCTGGGTGAATCAGTTAAAAACAAGGAATTCCGATTAGATATCAATGTATTACTGAATAACTACACATTTATCAACCTCGAAATGCAGATGACAGGCAGGCTAATCTGGCCGAACCGTTCTCTCAGCTATCTCTGCCGTTCTTTTGACATGCTGAACCATGGGCAGGATTATCAGGATGTCAAACCCGTTATACATATCGGTTTCTTAGACTATACCCTGTTTGATGATTATCCTGAATTTTATGCAACTTATAAACTGCTTAACGTAAAAAATTATCATCTTTATAGTGACAATCTGACCTTAAGTGTGGTAGACTTATCTCATATAGATTTGGCAACCGATGAGGATATGAAGTATCATATTGATTACTGGGCTAAGCTTTTTAAAGCCACTACGTGGGAGGAAATTAAAATGTTAGCAGAAAAAGACCAATATATCGACGAAGCATCCCGAACCATTTTCCAGTTAAGCGCTGACGAGCAGATTCGCAAACGCTGTCTCGACCGTGAAGAGTATTACTTGGACTTACGAGCTTATGAAAGAGAAGTTGCAAACAGCAAAAAGACTATCGAGGAAAAGGAAAAAGTCATCGCTGAAAAAAATGATGAAATTAAGCAGCTTCGCTCATTATTGACAGCACATGGTATTCATTACACAGAATAACAATCCATAACTTCTCTAAACTATTCTTTTTCACATTTCAGTATTGCATCTTCCCCTACATCGTGTTAATATAATTTCAAACCTACGTAGTGTTAATATAAAAATTGAGTGCCGACGCACTTGATTTTGAAAGGAAGAGCAATTCATATGGCAGGACAAATCTCCGAATCTGAACTGGTACTCATGAAAATCATCTGGGAAAACGGGGGAACGGCTTTATACTCCCTTATCATGGAGGAACTGGAAAAGGATAACAACGAATGGAAAAACAACACCGTACTCACTCTGCTTTCCCGTTTAGTAGAAAAGAAGTTCTTAAAAGTAAAGAAAATAGGCAGACGCAACGAGTACATTGCAACAGTAACGGAAGCAGAGTATCAGACTATGCAGACTCACACTTTCCTTAATAAAGTTTACGGGGGAAATGTGAAAAATCTGGTATCCACACTATTGCGTCAGGATATTCTGTCGGCAGACGAATTAAAAGAGATTGAAACATATTGGAGAAAATGCAATGAATGAATTTCTGAAAATACTATTATCACTGTCCGTTTCCGGTACACTGCTGTTACTGCTGATTTTGGAGTTAAAGCTCGTGTATCAAAACAAATTCAGTAGGCGTTGGCAATATTATATCTGGATAATTGTTGTGTTAAGATTCCTGCTGCCGTTTACTCCTGATACTACGCTTGTGGGAAGGCTGTTTGAAAGATTTGATACAACGGATATAACAACAACTGCAGAGGAGAATTTGGAATGGACGGCAAGTCCCGCTGCCACTGATACCATAAACGGAAAGGACGGCATTGGCAGGGAAACAAACCAGGCACCAGCGCCAATGCGGTCACACGAAATTAAAAATGTAAGTAACGATACTGTGCACAATTCCCGTAACGTATCTGCCTGTCTGTTTTTTCTATGGGCAGTTCCGCCACTGGTTCTATTGGTCCGTAAAATAACGGTTTATCAGGGATTCATCCGATACATCAAAGCTTACAGCACAGAAATATCGGATATCGACACTTTGAATATTCTGTCTGACTGCAAGGAAAAACTGCATATTAAAACAAGGGTAGAACTACACCATAATACGTTGCTTACTTCTCCTATTATGATTGGTTTCTTCCATCCGGACATTATTCTGCCTGCCGGAGAACTGAAAAACAACGAGCTGTCCTATATTTTTATGCATGAGCTGCTCCACTACAAGCAGCGTGATATGTTTTACAAATGGCTCATACAGATTGTAGTTTGTATCCACTGGTTCAATCCATTTGTCTATTTGCTTGAAAAAGAGGTAAATAAAGCGTGTGAACTGTCGTGTGACGAAGCCGTGATATCCATACTTGACGGTAATGCAAGACGTGAGTATGGCGATATGCTGATTTCTTTTGTAAAATCAAATCATCTGTACAAAAACTCTTTAGCTTCCGTTACTTTAACGGAGGGCGCAGAACAACTAAAAGAAAGGCTGGGTGCGATTATGAATTTTAAGAAAAAACCAAAAACTATTGCTGTGATTACCACTATTTTTACGATTGCGGTCTGCTTTTGTTTTTTAGCAGTCGGTGCATATGCTGCACCTTCCTCAAATAGTAATACCCAAATGTGGAAAGATACTGAAATTATAAACAACATTTTAACGGAAGACGGCGTTTACTATATTTTCTGTGACGGAGCAGATGAAAATGATAAACCACTATCTTCTGTTTCTGCCGGAAGCATTAAGTTTGTTTTGGTACGAAAAGATGGTTATACCTCCATCGGTCCATTCGATAATCCGAAAACACTGGTGGAAGATGTTACGAAACAATGCAATGATATGAAAACGCTTACGCAGGAAGAAAAAGAATTAGTTATAGAAACTGCGAAGAATATTGAGACAAATAAAAGCTCTGCTATATTTATTGCAGATGCAGCGCAGGCCTATGAGGCGGGAAGCTTACCATTGTTTCAAATTGCGTTCTCCAATCTGGATGAAGAATCACAGAGCGCATGGCTGGACAAAATTTACGCAGATGAACAAATTGCGTTCTTTTCTGTCAGCATAGGCGAGTTGAATGCAGCCAGTCCATTAACCACGAATTTCGCCGAAAAGTTCTATGAAGATGATGCCATCGGCTTTTTCTCAGTCCTTGCAGACAATATGACAGAAGAAACACTGGAGAGTTGGCTGGACAAAGCAGTAAAAGATGAAAAAACCTCTTTCCAAGCAATGCTGCTTGGCAAATTGAAAATGGATGACGAACTGGAGACCATGGAAAAGGAATGGGCAGAAAAGCAGATGAAAGAATACCAATCCTTTGGCGTTACAAAAAAAGGAAAAAACTATTATTACGAAGATCAACTGGTCAACATTTTTCTGGATAAGCGTCCCGATAGTTCCTTTTACACCTTAAATATAAATCCGAAAGGTACTGTAAATATCCGGATTGTCCGCAATACGGACGGTGAGATTACAGGTGTTTTTTATATGACTGAGAAAGAAGCCGCAGAACTACTTGGGGAAATGAGGGATTAACCTCTACACTTGGGGTAAGAGTCATTGTATTCCGGTTGGCAGCATGCTATAATTTCATTATTATCTGCCAAAGGAGAATTACTATGGAAAAAGAAAATATTTTTCATATTGCGGAAATTCCATATGAGACAGGTGAAGTTCATTTTAGATACTCACGCAAGATGTCTGATGACGGAACAAGATGGATTCGGGATGGTTTATTTACAGAATATTACCAGAATGGTAATATAGCATCCACAGGTTTATATGACAACGGATTTGAAAACGGTCATTGGACTGATTATCACGAAAACGGGAAAATTGCAGCAGAAGGCGATTATGTAAATGGAAAAGAAACGGGAAAATGGTCTTACTATGATGAAAACGGGAATTTAGAGGATGAAGAAATTTTTGAGTAATGGCTCAAACAAAGAACATCCTGTATTGACGTAAGAAATATGACATAATATAATACAAGAATAGCATATTTATGCAAAAACAGGCATAAAAAACAGCTTAGAATCACTATAACAGAAAAGAGGGCTTTATGAAAAATTTAATGATTCCCGACAACTACCAATCTGCGCTTAATCTTCATGATACGCAAATAGGTATTAAAACTGTCAAAGATTTTTTTCAGGATTTACTGGCAAAACGGCTGAATCTTCTGCGTGTTTCCGCACCGTTATTCGTTGACCCCGACTCCGGCTTAAACGACAATCTAAACGGTGTAGAGCGTCCGGTTGTGTTCGGTATCAAAGAACAGAATGATGCTGAGGCGGAAATCGTACATTCCCTTGCAAAATGGAAACGATTTGCTCTGCAAAAATACGGATTTTCCTATGGCGAAGGTCTGTATACGGATATGAGCGCTATCCGCCGTGACGAAGCTACCGACAACATCCATTCCATTTACGTAGACCAATGGGACTGGGAAAAAATCATTTCCAAAGAAGAACGGAGCATCGACTTTTTACAGGAAACCGTGCGCACTGTCTATAAGGTACTCCGTAAAACGGAAAAATACATGGCAATTCAATATGATTACATAGAAGAAATCCTGCCGCATGATATTTTCTTTATTACCACACAGGAATTAGAGGATATGTACCCTAATATGCCTCCGAAAGAGCGTGAATATCATATCTGCAAAGAAAAAGGCGCTGTCTGCGTTATGCAGATAGGAGACTTACTTAAATCCGGTGAAAAACACGACGGACGCGCACCGGATTACGACGACTGGGCGTTAAATGCGGATATTGTTGTATACTATCCGGTTTTGGATATCGCACTGGAATTGTCCTCTATGGGCATCCGTGTCGATAAAGAATCTTTACTGAGCCAGCTTGATAAAGCAGGCTGCCCTGAAAGAGCAAAACTGCCGTTCCAGAAAGCGATTCTCAATGATGAGGTTCCGCTCACCATCGGCGGCGGTATCGGACAGTCCCGTATCTGTATGTTTTTCTTACGGAAAGCACATATCGGGGAAGTACAGTCCTCCTTATGGCCGGAGGATGTTACAAAAGAAGCTCTGGCGCATGGAATACAACTGCTGTAACTATTAGCTAACTCAAAAAACCTTGTGACTGCCAAGCAACCACAAGGTTTTTCTATTCACTCTACTGCACATACATATTCGTGTATCCCATCAAACTCTCATCCACTTCCCTTGCACATTCCCGTCCCTGGCGGATTGCTTTTACTACAAGAGACTGTCCTGTGTGCATATCGCCCGCCGTAAAGACATTTTTTACACTCGTCTGAAAACATCCTGCTTCCGTCTTTACATTCGTTCTTTGGTCAAGTTCTACTTTGAAAGCATCGGTAACATACTTCTGACTTCCCAAAAATCCTGCTGCAATCAACACGACATCGGCATCCAGTACCTTTTCGGATCCGGCTTTTTCTTTCATGTTCATGCGCCCTGTCGCAGCATCTTTTTCCCATGAAAGTTCCACGATTTTCACACCCTTCAGATGCCCGTCCTTATCCTTGATAAACTCTTTCACCGTGGATTCATAAATACGCGGGTCATGTCCATATACGGCAATCGCTTCCTCCTGACCGTAATCTGTCTTACAGACCTTCGGCCACTGCGGCCACGGATTATTCTCCGCCCTAGTATCCGGTGCCTTAGGCATCATCTCTATCTGGGTAACTGATTTTGCCCCATGGCGGATTGCCGTACCCACACAGTCATTGCCCGTATCACCGCCGCCAATGATAACGACATTCTTATTTTTGGTATCAACGTACTTCTTATCCTTAAAATCGGAATCTAACAGACTTTTCGTATTCCTGCCAAGGAAATCAACCGCAAAATAAATTCCATCCGCATCCCTGCCCGGCACGTCAATATCTCTCGGATTGGAGGAACCGCAGGCA
>CAMWMM010000071.1 GCA_947175285.1 uncultured Lachnospiraceae bacterium | reverse complement strand
AGTATAAGAAAATGGCTTGAAATCAAGGGATTTCGGGCTTGGAGGGGTTCACCGGAGTGGTTGGTGAATCCCTCTTTTTGGCGTTTTTAGATACCGCTTATAACGTGGTGATTGATGCAATTTGGCAAAAGTATACTTTCCGGCAAAAGTCAGGGGTTTTCGCAATCGTTTGCAAAATTTGTCAATGACAATGAATATTGCAGAAATTCATGGTATAGATATAGTAATAAAAAGTATGGAACCTTATGAAAAAATATAGGCTAATTATTGTCTGCCTGCTGATATTGCTGGTCTTTTTGTTATTCAACCTTTATAGGAATAGAAAACCAATCATAGAAACATTCAATATGGATTCGACAACAAAGGAAGAAGTTACGGGCGAACTGGTCATAGCATTATTTATTGAAGATATCACAAAGGAGATTACGGGGTTCTATTCGGAATATTATTCGGGAGAAATTGCGGTTTATAATTATGAAGTAACTATTGTGGATATCGGAAAGAAAGAGCCGGGATTCATTTCTGTTAAATTCGGTGTCACACCACAGGTAGGGGCGCATAATCCTTTAGGATATGATGAGCTGGCTTATCGTGTTGATTCAAGTGGGAACAAAGAACTGGTCGGCTATGAACATCTAAAAACTTATGAAGTGCCGGAGAAGTTTCAAAAGTACATAATAAAGCCCTTTGAATGAGGAAATTTGTCTGCAAATGTTGTTGAAAACTGGGTGATATTGTCGAATCTTGTCATGGTGTCTTAGTTTCCGGTGGATAAAGTTGCGGAAACCTCACAAAGCCCGTAAATACGGCATTTCTTCCACTACATAGGTCTGAAAGATACATTATTTTCTTGTGTTTTTAGAGGCATTTTTACATTCGAGAGTGGGCGAACTTCTGTTCTGGGGTTCTTTTGCCAAAAAGTATAAACGATTTGGCGAAAGTCGGATACAATTTGGCGTAAGTGAAACCTTTTGGCAAAACCTCATACGATTTGGCAAACCCCGTACAATCTGGCAAACCCCTATATAATTTGGCAAAAGTCGGTAGTTTTGCCGAAAAGTATAGGGGTTTCGCCAAATAGTGTATGAGTAAAGCGGTAAAAAGAATATGGGAAAATGATAAGGGCTGTAAAGGCTCTTTTTTTGTTTTCCATTCCCGAAAAATAGTCGTTTCATGCCATCTGATAAAAACAAGAATTTTTCTGTGGTATAATCAATGGGTGTAACGGTATTTTGCTGAAGCAATAGGAAATAGCGGAAAGGATGGTATGCGGATGTATGATGTGATAGTGGTCGGTGCGGGGCCTGCCGGAACAGGTGGATTATTTTGACGAGGCAGCCTGGTACGCCATGGTGGATTTCGTGACGGTCTACGGCAAGGATGATGTGCGGTTTATCTTCAAAAACGGGATGGAGGTTGAAGTGTAATCCCCTGCGGCAGTGTACCGCAGGGGATATAAACATATAAAGCAGAACTTGTAGTATGATTTGAATATTACTCTTTGCTATCCTCTACCTTTTCAAAAGGAATGTGATCCATAAATGCCACAGGACCGTTTTCTGGATCTGTTCCAATTATAAGGTAGTATTTACCGTCACGCTCAACAATCGCCCCTGGTTTTTCATCCCCTCTTAGTTCTATCTGAGGAAAATCTTTTGAATAGACTCTAACAGCATGATGTTTATAAACATCAAACTCCTCTCTTTTTATACACTCAAAACAATAAAGCCAATCAATAAATAAGCTATCAAAATCATTATAGTGAAAAATGAAACCCTGCACAAATTTATTTGTTGCTTTATGGAAAACAATATTTTTATTAAAGAATACCTGAAGTTGAAAGTATTTGTCTTTGTGTGAATAGTACACATCAGTTATCAGTGCGGGAATCGCCACCATTTCACCAGCTTCTAATTCAGCATTCTTTTTATCAATAGAAAATGCTTTGGACTTATTCATATCTTCCGACAACACATGAAGATTTTCGTAAGTGCAGTTTAATCCATTATTATCCAAATGTTCTATAATATTTGACTTTCCAATCATTTCATCAAGTTTTTCTTTCCCGTACAGAAATTGCAATACAAATTGGTGTAATAGGACGTTTGATGCAGAACACTTCAAATACGGATGTTTTCCATCTGTATATGTCCAAGTATATTTTTTCACTTCATCTAATAAACCAGGATAATTACTAATATAAGCAACATTGCCTTTCCATTGTTTTCTTTGGAGCTCTATTCTGTCACCCTCAATCTTTATTTCTATAGGGCTTGGCATATTAACCACCTCCACAAATTTCGGTTCATTGAATTATGATATCATAAGATGAAAGGTAAATCTATTGGCTTTTGGCTTGTTTTCACATTTGAACCCCCTTTCAAGGCAAAATAAAAAAGTATAGGGAAAATAAAATTGTATCAAAATGGGCTATTAGATAGATGTTGGTTATATTGAGACAAAGTTGAGACACGAGGTGTAACGTGCGCCTCCTTTCCTTGATTTATGAGGGTTTCAAAATAATAGTATTTTTCGAGTCCCGTCTCGCGCTCTTTTTAATGAAGCGGAAATGCTTAAAATTCAAGCATTTTCGCTTTTTTCGTTTTACAAAAAGAGAAAATACTCACACAAATACTCACAAAAGAAAGGGGGAAAAATTTTTACTAAGATTTGTTGTATATTTCAAACTTCCTGTGTACTATATTTTTGTAACTTATTTTTAAGGCTTATTTAATGGGAAGGAGTGATTCTATGAATAAAAGAGACTACAAATTAGTTGAACAAAACATTTACAAACATAATACAGAAAAAAAGTATATAATTGACATTTATCTAGGGCGCGACGAAAACGGAAAACAACAAAGGACTACAAAAACATACTATTCTTTAAAAGAAGCGAAAGACGGACTTGCTATTGCAAAAGCTGAAAAAGCTATAGGGATAGCAAAAACAAAAGTTAAAACCCCAACAATCTTTGAATTAATGGAAGATTACAGAAATACATATATTTTGACAAACAATGAAAAAACAACACAATATGGCTATGGCGTAATAGAAAACCACATTAAAGCGTTCTTTGAAGCTAGTAAGTGTAATCCGCATGTGGATAAAATAACGCCAGAGACAATTGATAAATATTACAAATATTTATCTAATATAAGGACAAAAAGGCTTCCAGAGGGTATGAGTCCTAACACAGTCAGAAAGCATGGCAATTATTTACATCAACTTTTTGTTTATGCTAAAAAACATACAAAGTACGGAATAAAAATAAATCCGACCGAAAATGCCACATTGCCAAAAAAGAAAAAAGCGAAAACAACAGATTTAAGCTATTACACAACCGACAAGTTGACAGAATTGCTTAATTGTTTGGAGAAAAATGCTGAACTTCCACTGCGCACGGCGGTTGAAATTGGATTGTTTGTGGGAGCAAGACGGGGCGAGATAGACTATTTAAAATGGCAAGACATTGATTTTAATACAAAAACGATATGTATAACAGGTTGTAGAACCTGTTCCGATGTTATAGTAGAAAAGGATACAACAAAAACCGAAAGAGACAGACAAACATCAATGTCGGATATTTTAATAAATACATTGAAACAATACAAACAATGGCAGGAGCGAAACGAAAAGCGGCTAGGCGAGGAATACCACAAAACAGATTATGTTCTTGTAAAAGAAAATGGTGAACCTTATTATCCACGTTGGATTTCACGGGCATTTCCAGAATTTTTAGAAAAATATGGATTTGAACACATACGCTTCCACGATTTACGGCACCTGAACGCATCCATTCTATTAACCGTTATGCCAATAACAGACGTTAGTAAACATTTAGGACACAGCAACACAAACACGACAACCCGAATCTACGCGCATAGTTTAATGCGAGAACAAAATAAAGTAGCAAGTGAAATGAATAATATTTTTAAAGTTGGTTAAGAGAGGGCAACCCCCTCTCTTTTTTTGTTTCCGAGGGGGGAACGGGGAAACAGTTCCCCTCGACCCCCTGTTCCCTACGGTGCAGCAGCCCTACGGGAGAGCGGTGATGTTATCACCCCCAACCCCCTCAAGGGGGCTAAAATTTGTTTTGAGGTATTGGCGGCTTTAATGCGTATTATTTGGCTTTATACGTTCTTATTGCGTATTATCATTTATGCGCATTATTTCTTTATACGTCTTTATTGCGTATTAGCTGTTTATTACGCATTATTTTTGCGCATAAAAAAACGCTTTACAAATTGTAAAGCGCAAATCTATACTTAAAGAGAATAACGACAACGAAACTCCCGAACACATATATATTATACATCTTCAATTTTTTTAAGTCAATTTTTGAGATAATTTGTTATAGAAACATCTAACCGATTATGTCCGAGGCACTGGGAACAAACGTAAATATTATCACGATTATACGTATTTCCGTCACGGTCTTTATAGTAGTCTCTCTTAATTTCTTTTGTATAGCTGTTACCATTTTTATCTTTTTGCGTCTTATACTCGTGACGTTCTGGATAGTTTTTTAAAATATCGTCTCTTAATTCTCTATTGTCCTTGATTTCTTGATACAATCCTTTGCAATATTCACGGCGTAATCCATGCACATCTATGCGCTGTGGGATTTTATCTAACAGCTTAGTTTTTCCTGCTTCTCTGGCTTTTTGAATCATACTTTCTATTTCTTGTCTATATTCTTCACGGACGTACGTTAGGCGATTCCTGCCGCCTTTACTCTTGTCAAACATAACGTACAAATGTCCGTCCTTTTCTGTAAAAGAATCTACTGTTAATTTTAGCAAATCTGCACGCCTGCCGCCCGTGGCACGTCCTAAATCAAATACATCTTTATATTTTCCAGTTTCGCTATAATGTTTATCACCTTCAACATTAAGACGGCTTCTTGTAATGCTTTTGCTATCCCTTACAGGTAGTTCATAATCTATTGATTTTGAATATAACATACCTAAAGCCGAACGCTCCATTTTTAGAGTGAAAATAGAAACTCCTTGTTCTTGTCTATACTGAAGATATTCTTTTACATATTGTTCTGTTTTGTTTATATCATCAGCCTTTTTTATGCCTTTCTTTGTTTCTAGCCACTTTGAATATTGTAAACATTCCTTCAAGTAAGTATTATATGTTCCGTAGCTGTAAATTTTATATGTACTTACGCCAAATCCAAGACCTGCTTTGTCAGCATGTTTTGATTGTCCAAAAGCTATCTTGTTTTTTAGTTCTGTATGAAATAAATTTTCAATTTTTTGTTTCCTTGCCATTATTCTCACCTCTTTTCTGTTAAAACTAATTTAATAGGAGTCCGCATTTTTTTATTAAATGATGCTTGCGTTTGCATCTTTCAGATGCGACATTTAAAAATTACTTCTAAAAAACATCTGAAAATTTAGGGTTGAATTTCTCTCTCTTTGATGTCTAAATTTACTGTAAACCAAAAACTAAGACACACTCAATTATATATAAAAGCAAAAGTAAAACCTAAAATCCATTCCGAATAAATAAAACCTTTTGCACTTGTTTTTATTTTAAACAACTTCTCCATAGAGATTTTCAAAAAAACTCATTTACAATTTTTAATAACATTCATTTCGATATGTTAATAAAAATCATGCTATAAGGGGTTCTTTGAAAAACCTGCTAGCGGAGTATCTTTCTGAAAAAGATATAAATATATTTAACTTTATACTTATATTATACCTTGCCGATTGTTAAAAACAAAATTACGAGTGCGTAGCCACCACCGCCGCGGCGGCGGTACTTGTTTACATTCACCGTGATTTCTTCAAAAAGCTCGTTTACATGTGCCATAAATGGCACATGTAACCACCTTTTTATATGTTTTAGCTCAATTTACGTTTGGTGCTTTTTTGCAAAAAAAGAGAAGGTCAAAGCCTTCTCTTTATCGTTAATCATTTATGTAATTTCTCGAATATGTATTATCTATGTAATGTGCGCAACAGTATCTTATAAATTCATTCACATTCATATTTTTTGTTGTTGCGGTCTGCTTAATAATGTTATAATCATTTTCATTCAAGTACAAATGAATCTGCTTGTCTTTTTTCATTTTCTCTTTCTCCTTGTTCTGCCGCATGTCTTTCAATCGTCCTTGATACATATACAACTTCTTGAATAGCATCAAGCAACGTTTCAGTTGCATTATATTTCTTATTGTAATCTTTAAAAATTTCACCAAGTAGGCAGTATGCAAAATCATAAAATTCTGTGTTTTCATTTTCTGGATTCCAAATGTAATCAGCCAACACAATACAGCCTTTAAGATTTCCTTTCTCTGCTACATGTTCAATAAATGTTAAATTCTTCATTTTCTCATTATCTCCTTTGAGGTACTTCTTTAAGTATCTCTTATGTATATATTGTAACTCGTGATTTTTTAAAATCAAAATTTCAAATCTAAAAATTTTATAAACAAAAAAGAGAAGTTTTTCACTTCTCTTTAATTACTAGCAACAGATAATAAATTGAATGGGTCATTGTCTCCGTTATCTGCAATAGGCTTGAATAAAGATTCTGCATATAATACATCTAGTTTATTTTTCCCTAATTTATGACGTGCGGCATCTCTTTCTTTTAGCCAGTTAGGTCTTTCTAAATTCAGAGATACATTTATTGTCATATCCGCATTGTAACGCGCTATAATGCCATTAGCTGAAAGTGCTTCCTTCTCTAATTTTTCATAGCTGATGTATTTAGCAGATTCAACAGTATATTCATGGTATTTGATTTCAATCTTTTTATGGTCTTTCAAGAATGCCATTTTATCGGGAATAAATACATTATTACAAGTCATGAAATGATATGTAATATGCGTCACACGTCTTTTAAGCTGTTCAAACGTATCACGAATATTATCATTGTTATACCATTCTTCCATTGGAATTACGCTTGTAATATGTACATTATTCCATAGCGCGAACTTGTTAAAATATCTTGCATGGATTGGCATCTTGTAACCGTCCAATATAATCAATAGTTGATTGTATGGGATTTGGCCTCTAAATTCATCTAAAAATAAAACGTCTTGCGCTTCATAGTTATCAAATAAAGCTGACGAATAATCCGCGCCGATAAATAAATCTTGTTCATTCAATTTTGTGAGTACGTTTGTCTTTCCAGAGCCTGCAACGCCTGTATGTACAACAACATTAACATCACGCTTGATAGGTGTTTCGGCACACCTTTTGTTATAGTACATTTCACCGATGTATTTTTCAAAAAGGTAGTTGTTGGGATTTATCTCTAAAATTTCTCTAGGCGTTTTACCTTGTTCTATCAATTCTTTAATAGAATCTAAGTCTGACCTTGAACCTTGTCCCTTTTCTTCGGGCAATTCGCTATTTTGATATTGCGTACCGTCAATTCGAGTTTCTTCTTTTTCAGTACCTTCCCATTTTTTACCAGTTTTAAAAACGTAATCTCTTATACTTGTATTGCTACCGCCGCAATAATCAATATGTGATGTAGGAAAAACATTTTTGACCGTATTGCCGACTCTGGGATTTTCAAACTCAAAATAAATGTGAGTATGTGGCGTTTCTCCTTTCTTACCTACTTCATATGAAAAACAATAATAAACACTTGTTTTTCCTACGCAGATTTTACTATTATCTATATAGTTTTTTAGTCCTGCTATTGCCGCAACTTTTGCTTGTTCATTTCCGTTAATGCAATCTTGAAGTATTTCTTCCGTTATAATCCCACCGTTTGGAGTAGTCTCCACTTTTTGAGGATTGTTTATTGTTAAAAGCATCTTCCTATTTTTCTTTGTTAAATCTGTTTCTTTGGTTTTCATAATTCTATCTCCATATATTTTTATTTTTGCAATAAAAAAACACTCATGCGAGAGTGTAGGAGATTTGACATTAGTTATTTAATAGTAGTATAATCTATGTATGAATAAATAACGTAGTTTGCACCTACACCCTTTCTTCTACACTCGTTAGCCGCGAGTGTTTTTTTTATTTATTTTTTTGTATCTGGATATATTGTATCTCACTAAGAATAACAAAGTCAAATTCCAACGCGGCAAAGGGGGAGAGTCTCTCCCCCTCTGCACTCCCCCTCTCTTTTGCCTACTGTTTTATATGGGAATAAGATAAAATATATGATTTTGGAACAAAAGTTGAATCTGGAACAAAAGTTAATCTGTTTGGAACAAAATGCTTGTTCCATAAAAACCCAGTATTTATGCGGGTTTAAGGGGCATTGGAACATGGAACAGAAGTTAATTGTAATACTGGCTCGCCGCAAGCGGCTCGCCCATTAACTTCTGTTCCATGTTCGGCTATCGCCTGACCCGAACGGCAAAAGAGAGGGGAGAAGCAACTAAAAAAGAAACCTTCATATTTTAACAAGGTTTCTTTAATCTTTCAAAAAGCGCACAATGTCATTAGGTTCACAATTTAAAGCGGAACATAATTTTTCTAATGTTAGCATGGTTATATTTTCATTTCTTTTCAGGTTGTAAATCGTTTTATTGTCTATATCACAATGTTTAATAAGATGATATTGTGATATACCTTTTTCTTGCATAGTCTTCCATAGTGGACTGTAATCTATCATGTTTTATCACCTCTCTTTGTATTTGTATTATCTTTCGTCAAAACGAAGTTGGACAGATTGAATATGCTCATTGTGATTATGCTCGTAATGTGGTATAGTAGGAACATCGAAAGGAGAATACACAATATGAGACAAGATGAAATGATTGATTTATTAGCAGAGCACGCAACAAATGAACGGTTAGACAAAATAGCATTTAAGAATCCCGAATACATTACAGCAAGAGAAAAAACAGATTTTTTGTTACAAGAACTAGAAGAAACAATTCCTTCTAAAGAAGTACAAAAGGCAATAAATGAATATGATTCTGCCATACATGCAACGTCAGCATTGTATGCGAATCTTGCTTATAGACAAGGGTTGAAAGATATGTTCAATTTGATTATGTCTTTATTGGATAAGAGAGAGGATATAGAGAAATGAAGGTTTATTATGAAGTAAAAACAATCGTGGAACTAACAGAGGAACAAAACGAAAGATTAAAAAAACTTGTTGAGCAGATGAAACAAAAAGACCAGAATTGGAACGAACGAAAAGCACTTGAATTTATAACAATGGTTCGCTGTTCAGAGTTTTGGGATATACAGCTAAATTTTCTTGAACACACAATACAGAATCAATAATAATCAAGAGGTTGTAAGATTAAAAGCGTATCTCACAACCTCTTTAAATATTGTATTCTCTGGCTACGTCCAGCCCGTCAAACGCTGCCCTACGGCGTATCGGCTTACGCCTTGTCGTTTGACCGACTTACTTTCTTGCCTGTCCGAAAGGCCATTCATATTTATAAATGCCTGTTCTGCTTTTTTCTCCGCAAGTTTCAAGCCAACTTTTCCAAGTTTCTATATCTTCAAACGGGTAAGAAATTGGCGGCACATATACAACTTTCTTATTTGCATCATACCTGTAAGCGTAAGACCTATACAAATAACTGTCCCAGTAAATTCCTATTCGCCTATGTGTGAAATAATAATCTTCCCATTCTTCAAATGTTGCAAACGTTCTAGCAGGTAAACCGTGGCGGCATTCCTCACCACCGTTACACATACATTGTATGTCTGTTTCTTCCTTTGCTTCAACTACAACAGGCAGAACGAAAGCCAACGCAAGCGCGATTATTAAAGCATTTATTATTTTTTTCATTGTTCTAATTCTCCTATAAAATTTAATTTACTTGTTACATATACATTATACCGCAGGTAACTTGATTTCCAATTTTTACGAAAGTATAATAATAGTGTGCTGTTAATGCACATACTCCTTCTTAAGACTGTTTAGCGAATAAGAGAATACTATTAAAAGAGAGTTTCGACTCTCTTTTTTCTTGTGAAAAAAGTCCGCAAATGCAGTATTCATGCGGCTTTGAGGACTATTCTCACAATAATTGGACACGCTGAAATTTTCGCAAATGTGGAAATATACGTTTTAAAAAATTTTGAGCGATTCTAGCGCGTTTTGCCATTTCACACTACTATATATTGCGGTTTTGTATATATTAGAATCACTATATCTTGTATACTAAAAAAGACAGGTTTTACAACCTGTCTTAATTTTCTTCGTATGCGACTTGTATTAGTTTTCCCAAATAACTACCTTTTTATAGCAGTTGCTACATGTTTCTTTGCTATCGTGGTCACATTCACCATCGGGAATAATTTCCCAGATGTCTTCTTTTCCCCACTCTCCAAGATGTAGCGCAATTCCGTCTTCATCTGTTTCAACTGTGAAACCATCAACAATCAGAATTTCGTCTGCTGTCTCGATTGTATAATCGGGAACAATCAATTCTTCATTATCACTTGTGATTGTAAAACCAGAAACAACCAGTTCTTCATAGTTCATTTCTTTACCGTCAGTTTCGATTGTATAACCAGAAGCAACTAAATCATCATTTACGATTGTGAAATTATCTGCAACCAAATCATCATCAAACAAAGTTGGCATTTCAATCGCATAAGGACTAGCAACCAAATTTTCAAATATAGGCTCGATAGTTATAGAGTCCCCCTCGTCTGGGTCTGGGTCTGGCAGAAGAGGAGGGGTTACTATAATTATTTCGTCCCCGTCGTCAATGTCAGAAGCATACACAGGAAGTGTAAAATTAGATACTGCAACAGCAGCACAAAGTGTTGCGGCTAAAACCGCTGTAATAATTTTATTTTTCATTGTTTTATTATTCTCCTTGCCTATTGGCTATAAAATTTATTTACTGTTATAAATAAATTATAACATATAGAACAATGAAAGCAAAAAAATACAGAGGTTATAAACCTCTGTAAAATCTGATGTAATCAGCAACATATACTTTTTTCATCTTCAATAAATTAAGCGGCGTTATGCTTATATCTGTTATTTCTTCCATTGTTTCAGATGCTTCAATTTCTTCTGTTATTGGTGTTTCTACCTCTTCAACCGTTTCAATTATTTCTTGTTTAACAGGAAGATAAACAACATCTTCAATAATAGGAGCATCTTCTATAGGTGCGCTTGAATATGTACATTGTACAACCCAACGTCCGCGCGTGCCGTTCCTATGATTGCAAGTCACAAGCGTTAAGGGGGTATTATCTGTATAATACAGATTGTATAAGTTTTGCTCATTTTCCCATTCGTTTTGCGCTATCCAGTAAGTGTTGAAAACCTCATACCATTCAGAACTACCATTTAACACTACATTTATTTTTGTTCCGATTTGGCTATTTTCATATAGCTTACTAAATGCTTTATCCGAGTGAGCAAGCATAATTAAGTGGTTTGGTGCGCTAAGTCCAAACAGTTCAACACTACCAGTGTCAACTGTGGCTTGTGATATACCATACAAAACAGGAAATGTACTATCTACATATGTCATACTTCCCATTTCTTGCCCCTCTGGATATTTATTATAATATGTATCTTCGGTGTGACGTGCTTCAACTGTAACAGGTGTAAGCGCAATAATAACAGCAACCGCCGCCGCTATAATTTTCTTTGTGTTCATTGTCTTATTCTCCTTGCCTTGTGGCTAAAATTTTTTACTGTTAAATATATTATAACGTACGTAGCAAAAAATAAAAAAACGCTGGTAAGTTGTTGTATATTTCAATTTTCCTGTGTACTATATTTATAAAGACAGAAGGGAAGTGGTTGCATGGCAAATGATATTAATAATGTTTTAAATGATGATTCTAAGTTGGTGCTAACAGTTGAACAAATAAGTAAAATTTTACAGATTGGAAAAAGTACAGCTTATGAATTAGTTAATAGAAAAGATTGTCCTTTTACGGTACATAGATTCGGAAAAACAACGATAAGAGTAGATAAAAAATCATTTTTGGAAAGTTTAAAAACTCCTATAACAATGTAAAAGTCCCTATTTTGGGGCTTTTCTTTTACCACAAAATATGATATATTATATATATAGATAAAACAGTTTTTTACTCACAGAAAATACTCACAGAGAAAATAATATTCACTGGAAAATACAGAAAATTGAGTAAAAAACGGTATAATGAGCCTTGAAAATACGGAAAATATAGACAATATGGAAGAATTTTAAGTGTATGGAGAGCGCGGAAACGAAGAACAGAAGTTCGAGTCCCGTCTCGCGCTCTTTTAAATAAAGCGGAAACGTTGATAAATACAGCGTTTTCTTTTTTTTATTAGTGCCTTTCAAATTGAAGACAGCCTATAAAACTTTTGATATGAGGTTATACACTCTAAATATGTATTGCTATTGGTTATACAATGGAATATAATAATAGCAAAAAGAAAGGTGGCATAGTTATGGCGACAAAGAGTCTTCCTTTTTCAATAGCAGTGCCTAAAGAACCTGCCACACGTGATTCTATGACGGTAAAAGAATTTCATTCAGTCATGGAAACAGGATTATCGCAGGCGAAAGCAGATCAATCATGTCCTGCTGCTGATGTATTGGCAGATTTAAGGCGGGAGTTACAATAATGGCAGACTGGAAGGTGTTTATTCAATTGTCGCATATGCACTGTTTTATGTATTCGCTTCTACATTCATCACAAATGATGGATTCGTTTTTTTCATATTTTTCCCCACTATGTAAGATTAGTCTTTACCATCCCCCTTTACGTTGACATGAGCCAACAATTTTACAATAAACAAGCTCAATTCATCTTCATGATACACTATACTATCATTAAGATGGTAAAACAAGCCTCTGTCAATGATTCCCATTTCTTCTAGTTTTGCAAATATCATAAAATATAAGAGAAAACCATGATGACAGCCAGCCATACTTAATATGTCCTCTGCAAAATTCTCATCTGTATGTGTTGCAAGGTATTCATTTGTATATTTTGCTTCATAATCATCATGTGTAAATGTCCGCTTAGATTCCAGTATGTTTATATAAAAATTGGATTCATCGTCACAGCTGACTAATAATGAATTGTTCGAATTTAGTATGTGGCAGATTTCGCTTTGCTTATATAAGGCACAGGCGAGTAATCTCCGGAATCTCTCCAATGTCATGTGAATTTACCTTCTTTCTATTAAATAATTCATCCTTTCTCTGCTAAACGCTTGTGATACATTGCCTCACAATATTTTAGCATGTAATATATAAATCCACAACAAAAATGTTAGCCATTGCCTCACATACTTTCGTGTAACTAAACGCTACAATTTTAATTAGGTGATGTCCCATATGCAAAATGAAATAAGACAATTAAATTTTGATGATAATATTTACAATACGATACGACAAAATATCAAGAAGTATCGTAAAGAAAAAGGTCTGACTTCAGCCCAGCTTGCAGAAATGGTTGATTTGTCCCATGATTTCATAAGGCAAATTGAAAGTGAAAAAGTGGGATATAATTTTTCTGTTGAAACTTTCTATAAAATTTCTGTTGCGTTGGATGTAAGTTTGGATCTGTTAATTGAAAAGCAGTAAATAAGAGGATGATAAGTTCTTATCTACCTCTTATATTTTTAATTTGATTGTAGACAGTGTGTTATTCTTTTATGTTTTTATGTAATATTTGAATCACTATAAGTCTATTGTGAGTATTTTTGTTTTATGCTAAACTATATGTAACGAAGAGAAATTATGAAGCATTGAAAAGAAGATAA
>CAMWMM010000070.1 GCA_947175285.1 uncultured Lachnospiraceae bacterium | reverse complement strand
GAATTGATTCTTGACGGACTGCAGCACTCATGCTAAAATGGCACTAACAATTAAGAGAGAGGTGCAGCAATGAGCAATAAGTAATTCAAATTTTTAAGATAGTGAATCGCCATGTCTGTAAGTATGCTGACTGCATACCGGGCTTGTTTTGCTGTTGGGATTTGGGTTACTTGCTGTTTTATGACAGTTTATCATTTGTTGTGCTTTTTTGCTTTTTTCAGGATACCTTTTTATGTGCACAATAGATGGTGCCATTTTCGATATGCCTTGATTCGCTATCGGAGGTGGAACTATTTTTGTATGGAGGTATATTATGTTAGAGTTAAAAAATATAACAATCAATCTTAAAAATGACGGAAGAACCATTGTTGATGATTTTTCCTTTACGTTAAACCGTGGCGAAAAAGCTGTCATAATCGGGGAAGAGGGAAATGGGAAATCTACCCTTTTAAAATTTATTTATCAGCGGACGCTCATAGAAAAGTACTGCGACTGTTCCGGCAATGTCACTACAAAAGGCAAAACAGCCTATCTTCCCCAGACCATGGATGAAAGCTTCGGTACACTTTCACTGGCGGAATACTTTGAAACCACAGAGTATTATATGCACACGGATGTTTTGGCAAAGCTGGGATTGTCCATTGATTTTATCTTATCCGACCAGAAGCTAGCCACGCTTTCCGGCGGTGAAAAGGTGAAGGTGCAGCTTGCAAGGCTGCTTATGGATGAACCGGATGTACTGCTTCTTGACGAACCCACAAATGATTTGGATATTTCCACGCTGCAGTGGCTTGAATCTTTTATTGCTGGAAGCAGGCTGACTATCCTTTATATTTCACATGATGAAACTCTCATTGAAAATACGGCGAATGTGATTGTCCACATGGAGCAGATTATCCGTAAAACCAAATGCCGCATTTCTGTCGCACACTGTCCATACCGCGAATACCTGTTACGCCGACGCAGTTCCTTTGCTCATCAAGAGCAGGTAGCACAGAAACAGCGGGATGACTATGACAAGCAGATGGAAAAATGGCGAAGGATTTACAATCGTGTTAACCACGAACAGGAAGTCATCTCAAGACAGAGTCCCGGTGTAGCAAAACGCCTGAAAAAGAAGATGCACTCCGTACTTTCCATGGGCAAGCGTTTTGAGCGGGAAAAAGAGAATTTTACGGATTTTCCACAAGAAGAGGAAGCTATTCTGGCCAAATTTGACGAGTCTATTCATCTGCCCTCCGGCAAGACAGTGCTTGATTTTTCATCTGATAAGCTGTGTATCGGAGAGCGTGTTTTATCCCGAAACCTTCGGCTTTCTGTCTCCGGAGGCGAACATATCGGCATTACCGGCAGGAATGGCGCCGGAAAGTCGACACTGCTTGGGATACTGTGGGACGAACTTAAAAACAGGCGTGACATAACAGCTGCATTTATGCCGCAGAACTACTCTGAAGTACTTGATTTTGACAAAACTCCTATCCAGTATCTCGCAGAAAATTATACAAAGGCTGATGTAACAAAAGCCAGAACCTACATGGGCGGCATGAAATTTACCCATGAAGAGATGACCGGTAAAATCGGCAATCTCAGCGGCGGACAAAAAGCGAAAATACTTTTTCTCGATATGGTACTGCACAGGGCGGATGTACTGCTGCTGGACGAACCCACCCGAAATTTCAGTCCTCTCTCAGGTCCTGTTGTCAGAGCCGCCCTCCGTGGGTTTGGCGGCACTATCATCAGCATATCCCATGATAGAAAGTATCTGGCTGAAGTCTGCGATAAAATATATGAACTTCGTGAAAACGGTCTGGTTTATATAGAATTAATAAAAGAGGTAGAATAAAATGATTTGTAAAATAAGAAAATGGCAATTATCAGATGCAAAAGATTTGGCTGCAGCTCTTTCCAATCCCAAAATACAAGATAATCTTCGAGACGGATTGCCTTACCCTTACACAGAGCAAGATGGAAGGGATTTTATTTCTGCTATGCTTTCCGCAGATGAAAATGAAACATTTGCATTTGCCATTACAGTAGACAATAAAGTGATTGGCAGTATTGGTGTTTTTCGTCAAGGAAACATTCACAGACGGACTGCCGAGTTGGGATATTACATTGCAGAAGATTATTGGGGCAGAGGAATTATGACCGAAGCAGTAAAGCAAATTTGCGAATACGTTTTCAGTAAAAGTGATATTATTCGTATTTACGCAGAGCCTTTTGCATATAATACCGCGTCTTGCAAAGTGCTTGAAAAAGCAGGATTTCAATATGAGGGTACATTGAGAAATAATGCTGTCAAAAACGGTAAAGTTATCGACATGAAGATGTACTCTCTGCTGAAGACAGAAATATAATAAAATGTGGAATCGCCCGTAAGGCGATTCCATCGCGTATCAACACCCAAGATCCTGCAACGCCTGCAGTGTTCCTTTTAAATTCTTTGTATGCCAGTTATGAATGAATGTATAATCTTCTAGACTCAAAGCTCCCGAAGTACGAAGTGCGCTTAATTCCGCCTGCTGCGCCGTCAGTGAAATGACCTCATTATCAAGCTGAATATCAATACGATAATCTAATCCTGACTCTGACACCTCTACTCCGCGAATGGAAGAAAACGGAAGTTCCAACGTTACTTTCTTTTTCACATCCGCCCAGTAAGAAGAAAACGGAAGCAGTACAATAGATTCCTTGCAAAAAGCTAAAGCGAAAAAGTTATAGTAGCAGAAACTACTGCAAAAAAACTTTCGTATCCTGTCGCTCAAATTTTCCGGCGCATAAGAAACAACGATTGCCTTTCCCTCCTCCGGTTCATAATTCAATTTTTCTAAAACCTGGTTTATTCTTTTTGTATTTGCCATAATGGTCACGCTCCTTTGTTTGATGATGAACTCATTATAGCAATGATACTTTTTCATAGCGCATTTCTTTCGCAGATTGTTCATTTGGCTTCGCGAATGGCAGACTTCGCCTTGCGAGACAGGGGAATTTGCTCACCCGTGTCCAGTTCCACGCTCTGTTCTTTCAGATGCACTGCCCGGATATGTTCACGATTCACCAGAAATCCCCTATGGCATCTCCAGAATCCCTCCCCAAGCTGCTCACCGAAATGGTCAAGACTACTGTTGAATTCCAACAGTTCATTTATCAGATGCAGACGCAGCGTATGTTTGTAACCTAATGCTTCAAAATATAAAATATCCTCCATTGGAATATGCCGCACGGTATCAAATAATTTTAACGTACAATATCTTCCCTGTCCCGCAGGCTCATTGCGAAGCCTGTCCTGAATGCTGACAAGGCAGTCCTGCACCCGCACGGACATTGCATCATAATCTCCTTTTACAATATAGTCCAAAGCCTCCAATCGCAAACGAAATGTCTCAAATGCCAAATCACCATGCGCTGTAATAAAAACAATAAATCCTCTTGGATCGTAGCGTCTCAGTTCCTGCGCAAGCGTTAGACCGCTCATTTCTCCCGGAAAATCAATATCCAAAAAATAGATTGCGGGAACCGTATCCTGCCGCTGCAATTCCAACAGCTTTGCCGGACAGTCCGCCGTCCGCACCGGTCCCATATCACCGTCCAGAATCATAATCTGATCCGATATGATTTTTTCAAGGCGCGCGCTGATTGCCTGCTCATCGTCACAAATATATACGGGAATCATAATCTTTTCTCCTGTCGATTTACATTATACCGCCGGTACATGAAGCTCCTGAACGAAAAATCCATCTCGTAAATAGGTTCTTGAGACACAGCCCGGATAACGGGATATGATTTTACGATAACTGGAAAGTCCGGTGCCACGGCCGCTTCCTTTCGTGGTATATCCTTTTTCAGATAAAGCGCTTAAATCCGGCGCTACATCATAATTATTCACGACTGCTATATAAAGCTCTTTCTCTTCCTGTAGCATGACAAGACGAATCTCCCCATTCTTTCCGGGAACGGCTTCCATGGCATTATCAATCAGGATGCCTAATCCCCTCAGAATATCTGCGGTCTCCATCATCTGTCTCTCCTGCACCGGATAAAGTACCTCCAAAGCACTCTGAATATGTTTCTGACGCATTGCTGCCAGTTTAGCGGTAAGCAGGCTGCGAACCGGATAAAGCTTTATATTATTCAGACCATCCATCTGCTTAATCTCATTACCTAACTTTTCATCAAAGTAGCCGCTCGTCTTTTTCATAAATTCCTGTATGCCATCCAAATCGCCCTCCTGTGCCTGCAGCGTTAATCCTGAAAAAAGATTCGTCACATCATGCCGGAAAGCCCGGATTTCCTGCTGTAATTCCTCCAATAACTCCATATGCGCCTGCTGTTGTGCTATAGTCTCTTCTTGTACATGTATCTTTTCCTGACCTGCCGTATACATTGCCATAAACTGTACCCACAATAAGACCACTGTAATCAGGGAGAAAAAGAAAATAGCATACAGAGCGTTCGGTTCCGCATCCGGATAAAACCAGTCAATGATTGTCCAAACAAACATCAGCGCATAACTGACCGTCATAATCAAAGCAACTTTTATTTTGTTGTAAAACAGAGAGGAAAAGTAGCGGTAGAACCCGCTCTTTCTTAAAACATATGCTGCCAGAAATGCAACGAAAAATGCCCATAACTTAGGAAGTACAATCGTAATAAAAGTATAGAAATACATTCTGTCAAACAAGGGGCTGTAAGTTGCTGCCGCCTGTGACACCACATCATCTGCCGTATAAATAACAAAGTGGCTGAGCATCGCCGCTTCTATTCCCTGTAAAACCGGAATATCATAACATTTCCATATTAATATGCCAAGAACAGCCACTTCCATCGTGGCACTTATAAATGTAACTATCAACACAAACAAATCAAAGTTTGCATCCTCTGCAAATACCAGTCCGCCGGCGTTTAAGAGATAGATGATTGATGTCAAAACAGCATAGAGTAAAAAAGGAACCTTCCGTACTTTCTTTCCAACGATTCCGACGCTCAGCCAGAACATACCAAGCCCCTGTAAAATATAAACAGCAATAAAAACAAACAATCGAAATGCAAGAGACATAATTTATACTCCTTTTACAACTATTTCGTTTTTATCTTACTATTTCCACTGCTGTTTTTCAACTATCCGAAGCACTATTGAAAAATCCTCTCATAAAGTTTTAAGTCGTTGTCTTTAAATACATTAAAAACAACCCGCTCGATACAATTATCATGCTTTTCCAAAAAACCGGTTACTGTGTCCACTGCAATTTCTGCCGCCTTATCATTCGGGAAATGAAATTCCCCTGTTGAAATACAGCAGAACGCAACAGATTTGATGTGATGTTCCAGACAACACTCCAAAACATTCTCATAGCAGTTTCGCAAATCCTGGCAAAGCATATCATTCAGTCCGTCATATACAATCGGCCCCACTGTGTGAATCACATAATCACAGGGAAGATTATAGGCGTTTGTTAATGTGGCTGTGCCTGTCGGTTCTTCGTAATTCTTTCCATATTTCATCCGCCTGCGGCTCATGATATGGTTACATTCCTCCCGAAGCTGCATTCCCGCCGCACTGTGAATGGCATTGTCAATACATCTGTGACAAGGTACAAAACATCCCAGCATCTGCGAATTGGCAGCATTCACAATCGCACCGACTTTCAATCTTGTAATATCCCCCTGCCAGAGTGACAATATTTCCGCATAAGAAGACTTAGTGCCGAATTGTTCCTTTATTGTCGGAATATCTGCTAAAGATACAACACCCTTTGTTTTTAGTTCTTCCTGTAGGTACTCATCCTGCAAATCCACCAATTCATCAGAAATTACTCTCGGCATGCGGATATTCATAAGGGAACGAATTACATTTTTCTTTTCCTCTAAACTGTATCCGGTCGTTTCAAGTTCTTTGTATTCCAAAGAATCCTCTTTTAATTTTCCCAAAAGAATATCTGTCTTTTCTGTTTCACTCATTGCTGACACCAGCCTTTCTTTATACTCTGCTGTGTTTATTTAAATCAGATATTGCCTTTGCCATATCGCCGTCAATGCCGATTGCCCTGCTCCCAAAACTTTCAGGGACAACAGCCTCATTCATATTCAGGCGTATTAAAGACAAATTTTTATTCTCCCGAACCATTTTTTCAAAAGGGAAACGAATAATCGTCGGCGTATTAAATCCAACGCCAAGTTCTAACAATACACCCTTTTTCTTTTCCATTCTTTTCAGGAAATCAGAATAGCGTCCGGCTGCTTCATGCCAGTTTTCATCTTCTACAAAATACTCATCACAGCGAAGATGCATCGCCATATTACCGCCACAGACCGGACATTTAGGCACCATATCTGACGGAATCAGACAATCCTGTCTTGCCTGATCCATTTGATGAAACATATCCTCTGCATCATAAATCTTAGGATGACATCCCTTTTCACATTGGATATTACCATAATCTCCCTGTGTTGCAAAGATGCGTTCGGTCTGAAAACCGGCTTTTTGAAACTGATGGTCAACATTCGTTGTCAAAACAAAGTAATCTTTTTCTTTTACGGTTTCATAAAGCTGTTTGTACAGAGGCAAAGCAGGCGGCAGAAAACGATTTATCATACTATGCTTTGACCAGTATCCCCATTTTGCTTCCTGCGTGGGAAAAGGATAAAAACCGGACGAATACATATCCCTCATATACATGGAACCATATTTTTCTATAAATTCACTGAAATTATCCGTAAACCGCTTTCCACTGTAAGTAAGTCCGGCAGCAGCAGAGGCTCCTGCCCCTGCGCCAACCAGTATAGTATCACTTTCCTCGATTAATGCGGCTGCCTGCTCTATCTGTTCTTCATAAGGAATATCCTGAAAAATGTAATCTCCGGCAGGAACACCGCTTAAAAACTGTGTCCAGTCTATCTTCTTTTTCTGACTTTGCTTCATGATTCATCAACCTCTTTTCAAAATTGCTTTCATCGGACAAATCTCATAACATCTGCCGCAATGCAGACAATGTGCCTGATTGATTGACATTTTTCCCTCTGTAACATCAATGCAGCTCTGCGGACATTCTGAAAAGCATTTTCCGCATTGACTGCAGTTTTCCGTAACATAAAAGCCATGTGTGTTTGTATGGGCATCATGGTTCTCACCCAGATAAAAGGTCTCTCTGTAAATTGGCTTTACGGATAAATCAAAGTATTCTCCCTGCCCATCATACATCTGAAAAACCTCCAGCGCATTCCGGCTTTCCATACTGGGATAAATCTCATTCATATAGGGATTCTCCGCAAAAACTTCTTCCAATTTTTCATTCCCTATATTACGTATTTTACCACGAACCGAAACGGCTTTTTTATCTAGTGAATTCTTTCCTCCTGTCATTCCACTGATAGCTGCAAATTTCTGTTCCATAAGCTGTCTGTAAAATTCTTTTCCTTTTGCAGTTATAAAATACAGACTGTCAGAATCTGCAAGCATAATATCAATCACTCTTGCATCCGGCAGACCGTTTCCATCTACGGTGGCAAAGACCACAGAATGAATCTCATCTTTTAAAATTTTTAAGTAATCTGCTGTCTGCATACAAATCCCTCCATATTGTAAAGAATGGTTATGCTGTATCTTTGTAGGCATTAGAATTTTCCGTTTGTATCCCATTTGATGTAATATCATTTGTTACATCTGGTGAAAATACTATAGCATTACTTTAATGTAACGTCAATGGTTACATCAAAATTTTTTCAAAAAAATTCAAGGCATTTGGACAATCCCTATAATGCCTTGAATTTTCAACTATTCCAGCTATTTTCTTCTCTCAAATACTTTTCTGTATCCTGCTTTACGTCAGCCAGTGTAATGGATGCAAGTTCTTTTTCCAATGCAGTTTGTACCCTAAGAATTTTATCATCTAAAATGTGATGAATATTTCTTCCCACAGGACAATTCGTGCTTGGATTTTCATGAAAATGGAACAATTCACCGTTTTCCACACATTCAACCGCACGGTAAACATCTAAAAAAGTTATCTCGTTTAATGGTTTCGCGGCAGTAGTGCCTCCGGTTCCGCGTGCAACCTCAATTAAGCCCGCCCCTTTTAACTGCCCTAATATTTTCCGGATAATGACAGGATTCACATTAGTGCTTCCTGCAAGAAAGTCACTGGTTACTTTATACTCATTTCCGAACGTATCTATACAGGCAAAGATATGAATTGCCAGTGTAAACCGACTTGAAATCTGCATCTTAATAAGCATTCCTTTCTCTTAGCCTGCGGCATTTTCATTACAATAATTAATTCTGTTCTTTATTTCAGCTATAGCATTTGGTTCGATTATGTTGAAAATGTAAGCTTTTAAATACTTTTTATTAACTTTTTCATAAGTATGGTCTATCATATTTCTAAATGCTTTTAACACTCCTGCATTAATACAAGTTAAGGAATCTTGGGTATCGTCTGTCAGCATTTTAGATGCTTCCCCTATCTGCGCCATATAGAAAGCACATAAATCAAAAGCCATTTTATCCTGCTCTAAATTATTTTGATTGCACCCAAAATGCTTTATCGCTTCTTTAATGTCATTCTGTCTTTGTAAGATTGACATTAGCAACTGTATATCTTTTTTATATGACTTGGTCATATCCACCTGACTTCCTGCATCACTGTTTTATATGCTGAATACTTATTAATCGGCAACCCATTTTCTACTGCAAATCTGTCTAATTCATCATCTTCTTTTTTCATTAAATCCACCCATAGCACATCTACCGTAATATCAAACAGACTTTTTATATATTCCATGATATCAACTCTCATAGAATCGCCGTCTATCACAACATCTATGTCGCTTGATGATTTCTCATTGCCATTCACATAAGACCCCGCTATTCCCAGCCTTATATTGTCGTATTCATTATAAACCTGCTTTAGAATTTCAATAATATCATTCAGCTTCATTCTACATTACCCATTTTTGTTTTTCTTACTTGCGTTTATTATATCGCAAGGATGAAAAAAATACAAATATCTAAGGGGTTGTCAAGTTTTATTGTATAAGAAAAAATGTGCATCCTGAAAAATTAATTTCTCCATTCAACTATATCTTCAATCTTCTTACGCGGTCTTTCTTTAGGAAATTCATTTGGATAACCAAAAGCAATAGCCGCAATAAGTTGTCCATCACTGTCCAACCATTTACACAGTTCTGAATATGCAAAATAAATGTCACATATCCAAAGACTACCTATTCCCTTTTCAGTAGCGGCAAGAAGCATATTTTGTATAGAAGCGCTTATTGATTGAATATTGCAAATTTCATAAACACGTTCTTCTGGTGTTAATTCTGTTAAAATACTTTTCCCCAATGAATTCACAACAAAAACTATGATTGGCGCTTCTGTCATTATATCTACAGTATATTTCGCCGCAGCTATATGTTGCTTACTTAGCGGTAATAATGCACTATCATTTTCTTCTCTTTCAATTCCTAGACGGAAAACTTTTAGCATTTCTTCTTTAGCATTTCCTTGTATCACAATATATTTCCATGGCTGCCTGTTTTTAGAAGAAGGCGCTTTTATCCCACTTTGAATGATATCTGTAATATCTTTTTGAGATATAGGTTTATCTATAAATTTCCTTATACTTCGTCTGTCATAAATTGCTGAAATCATTATTATTAATTACCTCCTCAAAAAAAATCCATTAAATTCTACTTACTGTTTACCATACACCATATCATAACTGCCTGCTGCACCGCCAGTAAATTCTTTTTAAATTCATATCCCACAAAATACTTTGACTCTATTGCATCATCAGAAACTTCCTCGCCGCGATAGAACGGTGGACAGGGATTTAATACGGCATTTTCGTTTGCCATATCCATGATTTCTCTTGTTACCTGACATTCCCTGAAATCATTCAATATTTCAGAGGGCAAAGAATCGGTGCATACAATATCCTTCCCTTTGACTGCCTCTTTGATGTTGTGGTATGCCTTTACACCATCCATCTCATACCCGACGCCGCAGCATTGCGATAAATTAAATCCCATCACTTCAGAAGCCTCTTTCCATGCCAAACCGATATTTCCGGATTTTCCGCAAAATAAGTATTTATCATTCACAAAATTATCTCTGATTTTTGACAGAGAATACATATCCGTCACTATTTCACATGGATGATTGCTGTCTGTCATGGCATTGATAACCGGTACTTCCGAATACCTCGCCATTTTTTCCAACACGTCAATATCCTTGTGCCTGACAATTATCATGTCCGCCCAGTTATTCAAATACCCACAGACATCTTTTAAATCTTCTTTCTTATCAAGCGTTTCGGTTGGGAATAAAATAGGCTGTCCGCCTAACAAATAAATTCCCTTTTCAAATGTAACCCTTGTTCTTATGCTTGCACTTGAGAAAAAAAGAACTACGCTTTTCCCCTTTAAAATATCATGATATTTCCCTTGCAAAACTTCATCCGCAATCCTGAAAATATCATAGATATCACTTGCTGTATAATCTGTCAGCCTTATAAAGTTTTTCATTCAAAATCTCCTCTCTATAGTTCTATGCCAACACTGAAAAAATCCGCGATTGCTTTTCCCGCAGTTTCTCCAACTGCATTATATGCACTCTGGTTATAATGGAATTGGTCTTTCATATAAGAAATGTACGGTTCAAAACTTGCAACCATAACAAAGTCCTTATCATTTGTACAAATTGTTCTTTGCGCATCTCTTATGACTTCATATTTTTTATCAAGTTCTACGCCACCATGGGGATAACCGACATAATTATAATGACCTGTCTGTATTAAAAAGCATTTTTCTGCTCCGTGCATTTTAAATTCACCGAATAAGTATTTTAAGTTTTTTATATATTCCTCTGCACAAACATTATTGTCCCCGTCTGTTTCACCTTGAGACCATACCACAAAAATATTTTCTATGGAAATGTTTTTGCTTTCTAAAAATGATTTTGCTTTATCCAATCTTGAAACTGCATCTTTAATATAAACTTTTTTCCACTGCTCTGTGCTTGTACCTCCCATTGAAGCGCTGACTCCGATAATCTTCCTGCCGCTTTGACGAAAATATGTATCAATCAATGCGGAAACCATGCTGCCTGTCCGCTTTGAATTTCCATCGGAGTTCATATCATATATCTCTCCTATGCGTTCCTCGCCTAAACCAAACGGTTCTAAAACAGGCACCAATCCATCCGGATTGCTTACCGCCTTATATTCATACCCTGCATTTTCACTGCATTTAACCGCCGTTGCAGCATCACCTCTGCCTGACATATTTGATTGACCTGCAAATACCACCAAACCAAATTTATCTGATTTTGCACACATAGCTATTCCCTCACTTTATAACTCAATTTATAAATTCCAACAGCCACTAATATAATCGCATTTGTATATAAAACAATACATAAATCCTTTGCAAATAACCATATAACCCGTACCGGCGTAGACACTAATATCGGAACACACAACAAAACAATAGGTAATATAAGATGCCTTGCAATATCTACCGCATAAAAAGATTTCTTTTTATGCTTCCATTTTTTAATCGTTATGAGAGGATAAAGCGTTACGATACAAATAAGCAAACATATCAAGTCAATGACCAAATGAAGAAACATATACATATTCACCGGGAAAATGTTTTTTTCTTCTCCCATAAGGGGTAATACAATATTTCCAAGAAGATTATTCCCCACAAGATAATCATTCATATTTACTAAGACAACAATCCCTATCTCTTTTTCCGGCAATATAAACATATTCGACGTATAGTTCTCGACCAATCCTGCATGCCAAAGAACAGGCTGATGAAACATCGTTGTGGAATACTGCCATCCCATACCATAAAAATAGGCGCCATCATTTACGGAAATACTATCGTAAAACATTGTATCAATACTATCTTCACCAATAATATCATTGCCGCCGTTTAAATACATTTGCAAATATTTCCCCATATCGGCTGCGCTTGATGACAAGTATCCGGCAGGCACGTTTGTCCAAGTGCCGACAGAAATATCTTGAGGATAGTCGGGTTCCCCGGCAATGGGAATCCCAAAATAATTTCTATACCCATCAATCATACCATTGGCTTTGCTCTTCTCCAAAGAAGCTGCTGAATGTTCCATACCTATCGGTTCAAAAATATTTTCCGTTATATACTCTTCATAACTTTTTCCACTTACAGATTCAATGATTAATCCCAGTAATCCATAATTTACATTGGCATACACATGCTGCCCATAAGAATCCGTAACTTCAAGTTTTCCAAATCGCTGATAGGTAGTTATTCCACTGGTATGATTCAGCAGATTTCTTACTGTTATTTTTTCGCAACCTGAGTCTTGAACAAACCATTCTGCCGCGTCAATGTATTCCGAAATAGAATCATCCAAGTTAATTTTTCCATCTTCAACAAGCTGCATAATTGCAACAGCCGTAAATGATTTGCTCATGGAACCTATAATAAAAGGTGTATCTATATCCCCGCAGTTTCCATATGTATTAGAAAATAAAATATCATCCTTATCAACAACCATTACCGCCATGCCCGGAATATGATATTTTTTTACATCTTCCGCAATTTGAGCATCTATACTTTCATAATCAACCACATCTGATTTTGCATATGAAAAAGAATGTCCTATTCCGATTATAATAATGCATAATGCAAGCATTAAATATACAACTCTGGTCTTTCGCATATCACTTTGCCTCTCCTGTTGCATTGTTTAACGATTTTATTCTACCATACGCACATGCACAAATCCATTCCGATATGATGTTAAAACTCTTTGCGCAAGTTCCAAAGGCGTTTGCTTGTTTTGCAAACATCAAATCAGTTATACTATTTGCAAGGAGGTAACGATAAATGGAATTAGGAAAGAATATTAATGCTTTAAGAAAAGAAAAAGGTTTTTCACAAGAAAATCTTGCGGAAAAAGTGAATGTCACAAGACAAACTATTTCAAACTGGGAACTGGGTGAAACTTCTCCAAACCCTGAACAATTAATACTATTATCTAAGGCGTTGGATAAAAGTATAGATGAATTGGTAGGTAATGATTTTAAACATATTTCAAAAGAAGAATCTGGCAGTAATACAAAGAGAAGAATAAAAATATATACCAGTCTGGCTTTTATTTGCGGAACAATAGCAGGTATTTGGGCTTTTTCAGCAAACAGATTCAGATATGATGAGATGATAGTGATTATCGCAGGAGGGTTGACTATCGGTTTATTCTTAGCGACTTTATGCCAAAGTATTCTGAATAATTGAAAGAGCAGCAATCTTGCAGTATAATAAACACATGGAATATTTATATCACGGAAGCAGTAAAAAAATTAATATCTTAATACCGCATCAGGCAGTAGATACGGGATTTGAAGAAGGATGTCAAAATGCCGTATATGCAACCTCTAATAAAAATATGGCATTGGCATTCGCTCTTGGCACGAAACCGAATAAAGACGGCGAAATTGAGCGTGTGATGCTGCCTGAATCAGGTGACATTATGGTTTTTGAAAAAGGAACACCCAATTACGGCGGCAAAGGATATTTATATATTTTAGATAAATCTAAGTTTCAGCATTGTTTAGGAACACAGTATGTCTGCTTCGAGGAAGTGGAACCGATTGAGATAATCGAAATCAACGTAGACGATTATCTTTATCTATGCTCTGTAAAAGAGCAATAGACAGTGTGCTTACTTTATAAATATTTCTCCATCAAATAAAAATCCCCTTTCCGCCAATGCGCC
>CAMWMM010000069.1 GCA_947175285.1 uncultured Lachnospiraceae bacterium | reverse complement strand
TTTTATACTACGTTAATCTGGTCTGCGTAAAAAAATAAAAAGCCGGTCATGATTGTGGAAGTAGGAGGACCTGAAACGGACGAAGAGGGAACATATGAGCTTTTAATGAATACAATGGAGGCGGTGCGGCAGGTTCCGGATAATCAGGGACTCGGCGTTTTCTACTGGGAGCCGGAAGTGGGAGCCGGTCTGCTTCCCGATAAATATCCGTTGGGTGCAGCGCTCGCATTGGATGAGAATACAATTCAGTTGACAAAAGCCCTGACAGCTTATAAGGTATTTAAAGAGAAGTATTCCTAATAGGCAAAAGGGGTATGGCATAATGGAAAAAGCATTGTTAGTAGGAATGAATTTGAATAACGGAGAAGATTATAAACTTTCACTGGAAGAACTGGAGAGTCTGGCAAATGCCTGTGATATGGAAGCGGTCGGCATCGTGGAGCAGAATCTGCCGGAGGTTCATAAGGCATTCTATATCGGCACGGGAAAAGTGGAAGAGGTAAAAGAAGAGGCGGAAAGTCTGAATGTGGATGTTGTCATTTTTGACAACTCCCTTTCTCCGATGCAGATACGTAATTTGCAGGATAAAATCGAGAAACCGATTCTGGACAGAAGCACGTTGATTCTGGATATCTTTGCAAAACGCGCCCGCAGCAGAGAAGCCAAACTGCAGGTAGAGGTGGCGAGACTGCAATATATGCTGCCGCGTCTGGTAGGGCTTCATGCGGCGCTCAGCCGTCAGGGCGGCGGAAGCGGTTCCCTGAGTAACAAAGGCGCCGGTGAGAAAAAGCTGGAACTGGACAGACGTGTTCTGGAACACCGGCTCTCAGAATACCGCAGGGAATTAAAAGAAGTAAGTTCCCAGCGCAAAACGCAGCGTAAGAAGCGTGCGGATTCCGGTATGCCGCGTATTGCTCTGGTGGGATATACCAATGCAGGAAAGTCCACTTTATTAAATGCGATGCTGGAGTTATACGGCGTGGATGAAATTGATGTGGAAGAGAAAAAAGTGATGGAAAAAGATATGCTCTTTGCCACGCTTGATACGACGGTACGGAAAATCAGTCCGGAGAATCATCATGATTTTCTGCTGTCAGATACGGTAGGATTCATTCATAAGCTGCCGCATCATCTGGTGGAGGCTTTTCATTCCACATTAGAGGAAGCAAAAGAAGCGGATATTTTATTACAGGTTGTGGATTATAGTGACAGCCATTATAAAGAGCAGATAAGCGTAACGGAGAATACGTTAAAAGAGTTGGGAGCAGACGGTATTCCTATGATTTATGTCTATAATAAAGCGGACAAAAGCGATCTTCATAAGCTGCCCGTAGTGAACCGGGACAGCATTTATTTGTCCGCCAAAGAAAGAATCGGCATGGAAGAGTTAATCTGTCTGATTGAAGAAAAGCTCTCGGATGGCTTTAAAGAGTGTACGATGCTGATTCCTTATACGGACGGCAGGGCGGTTTCTTATCTGAATGAGAACGCTGTAGTTTATGACACACAGTATCAGACCGAGGGTGTTTGCCTGAAAGTCAATTGTAAAATAAAAGACTATCAGTATTATGAAAAATATGTGTTAAGAAAATGCTAAAAATCAATATGGTTTCATTATTGACAATTATATTGTCATATCATATAATTAATTCTGACTCTATAAAATGCGTAATACAAGGAGGAGGAAGCAATGAGTGAGAAATTGAATCAGTTTCGAATTGGAAAGAGGTTAAAGTATGCATTTTGGATTGCGGCAGGCATTCCGGCGATAGCAGCGGCAGTTATACTGATTGCTATGATTGTAACGTCAGAAATGTATTCGACTGCCTTAGAGGATTATGGTTTTGCACAGGGTGATGTGGGTAAGGCGCTGGATTATTTCGCGGAGACGCGTTCTGCGCTTCGTGCGGCAATCGGTTTTGACGATCCGGATATGATCAACAGCCAGATCGAATCCCATCAGGAGTACAAGGAGAAATTTGAGGCTGCCTTTGCGGAGTTAGAGTCATCCATGGTGTCGGCGGAGAACAAGGCGACGTATGCGAGCATTGCCAGCAAGCTTCCGAGTTATTGGGAAATAGACGCCAGGGTTATGGAAATAGGCGCTGTGACTGACAGAGAACTTTGCTTACAGGCGCAGGAGATAGCCACGAACGAGATGAGGCCGCTCTATACGGAGATCACTGCTGAGTTGATGAGCATAATGGATACCAAGGTTAACCGTGGAAACAGTCAGTCCACCATGTTGTCGATTCTATGTCTTGTACTTGCAATAGTGGCAGGCGTTGCTATTGTGGTAGCGTTGTTATTATCCAACAAGTTAGCCAAAAATGTTGCAGTGACGATTACTGTACCGCTGCGTGAACTTTCAGAACGACTGGAAGCATTTGCGAAGGGTGATTTATTTAACCCATTCCCGACCGTAGATACGGATGATGAGATTGGGGATATCATAAAGGCATCCAATGATATGGCGGAGTCGCTTGATTTTATTATTTCCGATTTAGAGTATGTATTAGGCGAGATGGCAAATTCGGATTATACGGTAAGATCAAGAGACGGTTCAAGATACATAGGAGATTTCAGACAGCTCTTTGATTCCTCCAAAAAATTAAGAGACTGCATGGTGGAGACGATGAAGTTTATCGAGCAGTCCTCCATACAGGTTACAGAAGGTTCCAATAACCTTTCCGAGACATCCTTAAGCCTTGCAGAAGGCGCAACGGAACAGGCGAGCGCGGTAGAAGAACTGCAGGCAACTATCACGACGATTTCGGAAGCATCCAAGCAGGCTGCCGACAATGCGGAGCAGGCTTATCATCAGTCACAGGAATATGCTGATGTAGCAAATAACAGCAGTGCGGATATCAGGGCAATGGTGGATGCAATGGAGCGTATTAATGATGCATCCATGAAGATCGGTAATATTATTTCAGAGATTGAAAATATTGCATCCCAGACAAACCTGCTTTCCTTAAATGCTTCTATTGAAGCGGCAAGGGCAGGCGAGGCAGGCCGCGGATTCTCCGTTGTTGCCGATCAGATCAGACAGCTTGCAGAACAGAGCAGCCAGTCTGCGGTAGATACCAGAACCTTAATTGAGGGCGCGATACAGGAAGTTGAAAACGGCAGTAAGGTAGCAGACCGTGCGGTGGCATCTATTGAAATCGTTGTAGACGGTATCAAACAGGTTGCTTCTTCTTCCAAGGAACTTAGTACGATTTCAGCTAATCAGGCATTGACAATGGAAGAAGCTGAAGAAGGAATCAATCAGATTTCAGACGTTATCCAGACAAACGCGGCAGTTGCGCAGGAGTCCTCGGCAACGAGTCAGGAGTTAGCGGCTCAGGCGGCATCACTGGATTCACTGATTGCAAAATTCCAATTACCGAAATAAAGAAAAATAAGATAATTAAAAACTTCCCGGCGGAGTGCTCTGCCGGGATTTTTTACAGGAGGATAGTGTGAAAAATAAATTTTTCACACGCGAATTTGTGCCTAGCGGCAGCAAATGTCGCAGGTTGAGAGAAAGGCAAGGTTATTAGTATGATTAAATTATGGGACGGCGGAGCATATCTGATTCGGAATGAGGAACTGATACCGGAACAGGCGGATGCTGCCGCACAAATCAAAAACAAAACAGGAAAAGATATTTCAAAAGAACAGGCGGCACAGGGCACGATTGCCTACCGTATCTTGAAAGAACACAACACTTCCGGCAATATGGAAAAGCTGAAAATAAAGTTTGATAAACTGACATCTCACGATATTACTTTTGTAGGTATTATTCAGACAGCAAGGGCTTCAGGGCTTACAAAATTCCCGATTCCTTATGTGTTGACAAACTGCCATAATTCTTTATGTGCCGTAGGCGGTACTATCAATGAAGATGACCATATGTTTGGTTTGACATGCGCCAAGAGATACGGCGGCGTCTATGTACCCCCTCATCAGGCGGTTATCCACCAGTATGCAAGAGAAATGCTTGCCGGAGGCGGCAGGATGATTTTAGGCTCCGATTCCCATACAAGGTATGGCGCGTTGGGCACAATGGCAATGGGAGAGGGCGGTCCGGAACTTGTAAAACAGCTTCTATCCCAGACTTACGACATCAATATGCCGGGTGTTGTCGGTGTTTATCTAAAAGGTGCGCCCGTCAAGGGGGTGGGACCACAAGATGTAGCACTTGCAATTATCGGCGCAGTGTTCCATAATGGATATGTTAAGAATAAAGTGATGGAATTCGTAGGTCCCGGCGTGAAAAACTTAAGCGCGGACTTCCGTATCGGCATCGATGTTATGACGACAGAGACAACCTGTCTGTCTTCTATCTGGACGACAGATGGGAAGATTGAGGAGTTTTATGATATTCACGGAAGAAAAGAAGAATATCAGGAACTGCTTCCGGATGAGGTAACATATTATGATGGTATGATTGAAGTAGACTTATCTGCAATCAGACCGATGATTGCAATGCCGTTCCATCCAAGCAATACTTATACAATAGATGAGTTGAATGCCAACCTTACGGATATTCTGCATGATGTGGAAGAGAAAGCTAAGGTCAGCCTTGACGGCGCTGTGCCTTATTCTTTACAGGATAAGGTTGTAAACGGTAAGTTCATGGTAGATCAGGGTATTATCGCAGGCTGTGCGGGAGGCGGATTTGAAAATATCTGTGCGGCGGCTGATATTCTGAAAGGTTCTTATATCGGTTCGGATGGCTTTACATTAAGCGTATATCCGGCATCCATGCCTGTTTACATGGAGTTGATTAAGAACGGCTGCGCGGCAGCAATTCTGGAAACAGGAGCTGTTATGAAGACAGCATTCTGCGGTCCGTGCTTCGGTGCAGGAGATACGCCGGCAAACAACGCATTCAGTATTCGTCATTCTACAAGAAACTTCCCGAACAGGGAGGGTTCCAAGCTGCAAAGCGGTCAGATATCTTCCGTAGCGTTAATGGATGCTCGTTCCATTGCGGCTACGGCAGCAAATAAAGGTGTACTGACACCGGCAACCGCGTTTGACGGGGAAATCGGAACATACAAATATTACTTTGATGCGAACATCTATGCAAACCGTGTATTTGATTCCCACGGCGTGGCGGATGAAAGCGTTGCGATTCAGTTCGGACCAAACATTAAAGACTGGCCGGCTATGGGCGCTTTACCGGAGAATCTGGTGCTTCGTGTTGTTTCGGAAATTCATGACCCTGTTACAACAACCGATGAATTGATTCCGTCCGGTGAAACATCATCCTACCGTTCCAATCCGTTAGGGCTTGCTGAATTTGCATTGTCCAGAAAAGACCCTGAATATGTAGGCCGTGCAAAGGATATTCAGAAGGCGGAGAAAGCCAGAATGGCAGGAGAACATCCTTGTCAGGCACATCCGGATGTGAAACCTGTCATGAATGTGGTAAAGAAGACTTTTGCAGATGCCTCTCATGAAAATACCGGATTCGGTTCCACGATTTTTGCAGTGAAACCGGGCGATGGTTCTGCAAGAGAGCAGGCGGCAAGCTGTCAGAAAGTGTTAGGCGGCTGGGCGAATATTGCGAATGAGTATGCAACGAAGAGATATCGTTCAAACTTGATTAACTGGGGTATGCTTCCGTTTGTAATCAAAGAGGGAGCGCTTCCGTTTAAAAATCTGGATTATCTTTTTATTCCGGAGATTAAGAAAGCAGTAGAGGAGAAATGGGAAGATATTACCGCATATACGGTGTCGGTAGACCAGGATTCCCTGCATCCTTTTACAATGCAATTAGGGGAACTAACTGACGAAGAACGTCAAATTATTTTGAAAGGGTGTCTGATTAATTATAACAGAGTCGATTCCTGATTGATGATGTATAATGTAAGACAAAACTTATGGGTAAGTGGGATAGCAATCAAAAAAGACATTTTCTGGTAAAGACCGCATTGACAGTCTGTTTTTTAGTCGGGATTGTTTCAATGTGTGTATTGGCAGAAAATTGGACAGGAGAAGAGGTGCAGAGTGCGGAAGTCAAGGCGGCCAGAAGAGCGTTGGAAATTGACGTAGAAGAGGCGCAGCCGACACTTTTAGCAATGATGGAGACAGCAGAACCGGAAGAGGAAGTTACCAAAGAGATTGTAAATGACAGCATTTTAAGCAATGTTCCGGCAGCGGATTACGCCTATTCTTTTGATAAGAAGTTAGGTAATGCTATAGTGGTGGCAAGACAGGGTGACTATGCCGGATATAATGCGGAAGGCGCATATCCGGAAAAGGCTGCGGAGAAGTCTCCATTGTTTACGAATGGTGTCGAGGGAGAGGCGCTTTATCTGGATGGAAGCTATGGCGTGGAATTAATTGACATTGCACCGTTATCAGACTCCTATACGATTGCGTTCTGGTTTAAAGCGGAGGAGTTGTATGACTGGTCTCCGTTTCTGGTAATCGGTTCTCATTTGATGAATGACAGCGCCGAACAGAATTATATTTGTTTTAACAAGAAAACGTCCGAAGACGGCGAAGAAGTTGTACCGATATTTAACACAATCAATGCGGTATATGGAAATTCCTGTGAGGTTCGTCCCTCATTGGAAGAGAAGAAATGTATCAATTTGAATGAGTGGAATTATATTACAATCCGGGTGGATGGTACGCAGACGCTGGAGGATGATGCAACCAAAGTGATGGCATATCTGTATTTGAACAGTGAAATGATTGGCTGTGATGCGGTTTCTAAAATGAACTTTGATGAGTCAGATATGAGAGCGTATCTGGGTATTAACTGCTATGACAAATCATTCCGCGCATGCTATGACGAAATTCGCATCTGGAACAGTCTTTTAGATGAAAACCAGCTTACCAGTATCTATACCTCTTACATTACGGCTGGCGATTCAGATTAAAAAGTAAGAAATTATTTTACATCCAGATTAAGGAAAAAAAGAAAATGGTCGATATATAAATTACAAGGGATGGCTGTTCTTGGCCAGACGGTCATCCCTTGAATTTTTATAACGCTTGACCACGGATGGTATTTTTAAGGAAAAAGGATTTCCTCTGAAAATGCCATTTTTTTATGTGGCAGAGTAAAAGAAGGAGGTATCATTGCGAATTAATTCCAGTATGATAGGAATGGAATCCGCCAGAAGTTATTCTTCTGTAACATTGAGAACAGCCCGTTCTTATGCGGGCAAGCCCAAGAGCACGACAACCGGAGGAGGAAATGGATTTCTAGGAAGCTTTTGGGGAATGGGAGAGGAGGCAGAGGATGCCAATAAAAGCAGTAATGCGCAGACTGCTTTACAAGATGTTTCGCTCCACTTCCGCAACCTGTCCAATACAGGCAGGGTAACAGCCAGACAGGAGGAAAAAGACGCCAGAGAGACTGTCAGACAGCAGTGTATGAAGTTTTTGATGTATCTGCTGTTTGGGGACCGTCATAAAAAAGAACTGGATGAGTTCTGGGGAACCGGAGCGAATGCAGACAGTTCTTTATCCGGAAACAGCGGCGAGACCTATGGCATTACAAAAACGTATTATCATAGTGAGACGGAAACAACTTCTTTTTCTACAACCGGAGTAGTAAAGACTGCCGACGGCAGAGAGATTAGTTTCGGTCTTAATATGGAAATGAGCAGAAGCTTTGCAGAGTATTATGAGGAAAGTTACGATATCGGTGTGCTGCATTGCACTGATCCGCTGGTCATTAACTTAGACAGCAATATTGCGGAACTTTCCGACCAGACTTTTTTCTTTGATTTGGATTGCGACGGTACGAAAGAGGAAATATCCACTCTGAGTTCCGGCAGCGGCTATCTGGCGCTGGATTTGAATGGAGATGGAGTCATTAATGACGGAAGCGAGTTGTTCGGAACCAAATCCGGGAACGGATTTGCCGATTTGGCAAAGTATGATTCAGACGGTAACGGCTGGATTGATGAAGGTGATGAAATCTGGAGTAAGCTTTTAATCTGGACGAAAGATGAAAAGGGAGATGATAAGCTCTATCATCTGTCGGAGGCTGGTGTGGGAGCGATTTGTCTGCAGAATAACAGAACCGAGTTTGCCTTAAATTCCCAGACAGATAATCACACAAACGGCTTCATCAGAAACACCGGTATTTTTCTGTATGAAAATGGAGGTGTAGGCACGGTACAGCATCTTGATTTAGCACGTTAGGGTTAATGGTTATGAATTAGGACACTGATACATACAATGAGAAGAGGTGTCCTGATGAACTTATTTAGAATCGTCTTAAAAAGAACAAACAAAAGGAAGTATGATGGCAGTCCCGGCAGGGACACATTTACGGTACTTTTGTTTGTTTTTTTATTGCCCTATGTAATTGCATACCTTTGGGGACATGTCGGAGAGGAATCGGAGCTTCTTTTCGGATATTCGGATGCAAAAGAGGAGTGGGTAGATACGGAATATGAAGTGCGTCTGCAGGGGGAATGGGGAAGTAAGCAGATGACTATGCAGGATTATTTAATACGGAAATTAAAACTTGTTATGCCTTGCGATGATGAAGATGGTATGAGCTATGAATTGGAGGCGCTAAAGGCACAGGCGATTCTCTTACGCACGCAAATTTGGGAAATGTATCTTGCAGATGGAGGTGTGCTGCAGGATGATACTTTTTTTTGCTATGCGGAAAATAGTTATAATCAGGAAGAAGAAGCGCTCTATAAGGCGGCGGTTTGCGGGACGGATGGGATTTATTTGTCTTATGACGGCAAGCCTGTAAAGGCGGCATATTTTCCCGTTAGTAACGGACGGACAAGGAATGCGGCGGAAGTAGTGCAGAATGAAAGTTATCCTTATTTAGTCAGTGTAGAGTGCAGACAGGATATTCTGGCGAAAAATTTTCAGAGCCGTGTGAGCTTTTCAAAAGAGGAATATTGTCAGCTTGTAAAACAGGTTTTTTATATAGATGATGAAAATGAAGAAATATGGAATCAGTTAGAACTTACTTATGACAGCACAGAGTATGTATTAGAGGCAGCAGTGAACGGACATAGCTGTAACGGAGAACTTTTTCGGAATGCATTCGGTCTTAGTTCCTCCTGTTTCTATGCCGAATGGAATGATGAGAGTGTCACTTTTTTTGTCAGGGGCGTTGGACACGGACTGGGAATGAGCCAGTACGGAGCCAATGAAAGAGCCATTTCCGGAGAGACTTTTGACGAGATTTTAGAGAATTATTTTTTTCAGACAGAATTAGTAAAAATTGAATAATGTGTCAAATTCGGGAAAGACTAAAAGAAACTGATACGATAACAGGAGGCAGAGTTTAAATCATGAATATGAGAAGAAATAGAAACGGGATAAGGAAAGAACGAATCATTATGCTGGCGTCATCAGCATTGGTACTGACTGCGCTTACGGTAACAGGAGTGTTTGTCAGAAGCAATCGTCAGAAAGAGGACGATGGCAATGTGGTAGATTTCAGCGTCATTGAAAGCAGCACGCGGGAAAACTCAGAGAATATCATGCCTGATGATGAATTGGACACACTGTTTGCGGAAGTGGGAACGGATGACTTAGATTATGACCCGTATTTTCAGGAAGCAAATTCCGGGCATGTGGAAAATCCCGGAGTGACACAGAACAAGAAGACGACAGGAAGCAAAGCGGCCGGTGAATCAGAGGAAGCGGATGAATCAGAGCAGGAGTCCGGCGAAACATCAAAGAAGCAGGACAAGCAGACGAAAGAAACAAAAACAGACAGCGATGGAAGCAAAGAGGGTATGTTTGATGAGTCTGAAGAAACGATGTTAGAAAAACCGGAAGCATCCGAAGCTCTTGCGGCAACGGTACAGCCGATATTGAATTTCGGGGATGATGACCAATTGGTATGGCCGATTGTAGGAGACATTTTAATAAATTACAGTATGGACAAGACAGTTTATTTTTCAACGCTGCAACAGTATAAATACAATCCGGCGATTGTGATTTCCGCAAATGTAGGAGAATCTATTGCGGCTGCGGCGGAGGGCAGGGTAGTCTCCGTTTCTTATGATACACAGCTTGGTAATACGGTAGTGATGGATTTAGGAAATGAATACGAACTGACTTACGGACAGCTTGACAATATTACCGTGAGCGAAGGCAGTTATGTTGTAACCGGAGATATTATCGGCAGTGTAGCGTCACCTACAAAGTATTACAGTACGGAGGGTGCGAACGTATACTTTAAACTGACAAAAAATGGAGTGCCGGTTAATCCGATAAGTAAGCTCAAATAGAGGAGTAGCATAGATGCTGACGATTGTTCACGGGAAAATAAAAACAATGGCGCAGGCATATTATCAGGATGGATTTTTGCAGATAGAAAACGGCAGGATTACCGCTGTCGGGGACATGAAAGATTGTCCGGCGGAAAAAGGCGGCAGCGGTATTCTTGATGCGAAAGGAAATCTGGTGATGCCCGGCATCGTAGAAGCGCATTGCCATATGGGAATTACCGAAGAAAAGAAAGGGATGGAGGGAGATGACTGCAATGAAAATGTAGAGCCGGTCACGCCCTGGCTGCGCGCCATTGATGCTATCAATCCGATGGATGCGGCATTTGATGACGCCCTGCGGGCAGGCATTACCTCCGCAATGGTAGGACCGGGAAGTTCCAATGTGGTGGGCGGACAGTTTGCTTTTATCAAAACGCATGGCAGATGTATTGACCATATGATTGTCAAAGCGCCTGCTGCGATGAAGGTTGCTTTCGGGGAAAATCCAAAAGTAAATTTTTCGGGGCAGAATGTATCTCCGGCAACCAGAATGGCAATTGCGGAAATGCTGCGGCAGGAACTTTTTCAGGCTAAAGCATATCAAAAGAAGCAGCAGGAGAATCCAAATCAGGAAAAAGATTTCAGGTACGAATGCTGGCTTCCGGTTTTGGAGGGAAAGATTCCTTTAAAAGCGCATGTGCATCGTGCAGACGATATTTTGACCGCTATCCGGATTGCGAAAGAATTTGGTTTATCCATGACCCTTGACCATTGCAGTGAGGGACATTTGATTGCGGAAGAAATCAAGGAGAGCGGATTTCCGGCGATTGTCGGACCGGATATGGCAAGCAGAAATAAAATTGAAGTGCAGAATATGGCATTTAAAACGGTAGGCATTTTGAATCAGGCGGGCGTCCGTACGGCTATTACAACAGACCATCCGGTGTCGATGATACAATTTCTGCCCATCTGCGCAGGACTTGCGGTAAAATCGGGGTTGGACGAGGAAGAGGGACTTCGTTCAATTACGATAAATCCGGCAGAAATCTGCGGCGTTGCAGACCGGGTCGGCAGCCTGGAAGTGGGAAAGGATGGAGACGTTGCTATTTTTGACGGCAATCCGCTGGAAGTATTTACTAAGGCTCTATATACAATTATAGAGGGAAAAATAGTATATCATGATGAAAATGTGGAAAATATGTGCTAAAATAAACTCAAGCCTGACGGCTAGAGTTGCAAGAATGACGAATAAAAGGAGTTTTATGAAAAAAAGATATTTACAAGCGATAGCGCCCATCCTAACCGCAGCAATCTTTCTTTCCGCCTGCGCTGAGTTTGATACACCCTCTGCGGCAGGAAATGAAAAAGAGGATGAGATTGTCAGTTTAGGATTAACGCCTGAGTTTGATTATGAAGTACCGAGAAGTATTCCGGACATTATGGTAAATCAGGTGGGATATGCACAGGATAGTAAAAAGATTGCAGTGTTTCGCGGAGAAATGCTGCCGGATACATATAATCTGGTGAATGCAGAAACCGGAGAAATCGTATATACGGGAGAAATTGAGCCGAAAGGTTATAATGAGACTACGGATGAAAATATCAGCTACGGTGATTTTACGGATTATACGATTCCGGGAATTTATTATTTACAGGCGGATGTAATCGGACAGTCATATTTATTTGCGATTGAAGAAAATCCCTATGCCGATATTTTTACGGAGGCTTTAAAGCAATATTATTATAACCGCTGTGGACTGACCCTGTCTGAGGAACTGGCAAAGGACACGGCGCATAACGCCTGCCATACCAAGTCTGCACAGTTGAAAGATGATACTGCCGTACAGATTGATGTATTGGGAGGATGGCATAGTGATGAAAAAGGAAACAGGGATGTCACGGAAGGCTGTGAGGCAGTGAACAGCCTGCTTTTGGCTTATGAATTATACGGCAGTATTTTTACCGATGATATTGGCATTCCGGAGAGCGGTAACGGTATTCCGGATGTATTGGATGAGGTAAAATACGAAATAGACTGGCTTCTTAAAATGCAGGATTCTGCCAGCGGGGCGGTTTATTCGGCGGTCGGTGTGATAGACAATCCCGATGCGGACTATCTTCTGTATGTAGAACCTGCGACAATGAATACGACCGTTCAATTTGCGGCGGCCATGGCAAAATTCAGTTATTTATATCAGAGTTATGACAGGGATTTTGCAACTCAGTGCCTTAGAGCTGCTGACAGAGCTTATCGTTATGTGGAACAATATCCTGAGACGATTCCGCAGGAGGAGTATTTTTATGCGGCAACGGAATTGTACCGGGCAACCGGCTCTAACGGCTATCATAATACGATATCGAAGTATTTGAGTAAGACAGGTGAAACAAACATAGATAATGATTATGTTTTCTTGGGATGTGTCACGTATTTGTCAACAAAGCAGAAAGTGGATGTTACTTTGTGCGATAAATTAATTACGGATTTACTGGCGGCTGTAGAGAAAATTTCTTTAAATTCCAAAAACTCTAAATATTTGACGGAGGCTAATGCCGGGCAGAGTAATAACAGTGAGTTATTGAAGAAAATGACACGACTGTCAGTAGCTGATCATATTATTACGAATCATGAATACATGACAGTGTTGGAAAATCATCTGCATTATTTTCTGGGAAGAAATGCGCAGTCTGCCAGTTATATTGACAGTGCAGCCAACAGGAACGGCAAGTCGGTTGACAGCAAAATTAACATTATGAATCAGATGGAGCAAAATGCACAGCTAGTTTTACTTTTGAGCGTGATTGAAGAAAATTTAAAAGAATAAAAAATCGAGCGCCGACGCACTCGATTCTGAGAACTGGTTAACATTTTATACCAGTTCTTTATTTTTGAAATACATTTCTTTAATGATTTCCTGTACTTTTGCGCCGATGCGTTTCTTTTCTTCACGCGTCATTTCGCTCATATAGACAGGTTTTCCATATTCGATGACGACATGTGTTTTCCTGATTTTCGGCAGATGATCCTCGAAGATATCAGCGGCGTTGTTAATGCTCATCGGAATGATAGGACATCCGCTTTTTTCGGCGATTTTAAAGCTTCCTTCATGAAACGGGAGAAAGGTATCATTGACTTTGTTTCTTGTGCCCTCCGGGAAAATACAGATGGAAATGCCGTTTTGGATTTTCTCGATTCCTTCCAGTATCGTTTTCATGCCCTGCTTGACATCTTTTCTGTCTAAGAAAAGACAGTGGAGATATTTCATCCATGTACGAAGCAGCGGATAGCGGAGCATTTCTTTTTTGGCAATATAACCGGTTGGGCGGGGAACCCGTACATAAGTCATCACAATGTCAAAATAGCTTCGGTGGTTTCCGATGTAAAGAACCGGTGTATCTTTCGGTACGTTTTCCTCTCCAAGTACCGTGATTTTCGTGCCTGCCAAAAACAGGCAGCAGCGAAACGCCCAGTTTACAATGGCAAGAGAGGAGCGGTTTTTCACATCCATATTAAATTTGCCGATAATGTATTCTATTATCATAAGAGGAATGCTGCAAACCAGAAAGAGT
>CAMWMM010000068.1 GCA_947175285.1 uncultured Lachnospiraceae bacterium | reverse complement strand
TATTAAGTCTAAACCATCGGTTTCTTTAAGTCAAGCTGACCCGTGAACAGTAACGTTCATAGAGTAGATGACCTTGGGACAATCCTGCACCTCGTCAAAAATGATAAGTTTTTTTCCGGCACGATCTTTTGACCGCTGGCCATCATTATATTTTGCAGAATACAATCTACCTCCTTGGTGGTCTTCAAAAAACTGCTTATATTCTTCGTTCTCATCGAAGTTAAAGTAAGCTGTATTTTCATAATAACGTCTGCCAAATTCTTTGAGAATCTAGGTCTTATTCATTTGGCGTACGCCCTTTAAGATCAGCGGTTTGCGGTAGGACGAATCTTTCCAATCCAACAGCTTATTCAAAATTAATCGTTCCATAGATACTTATCTTCACACTTTTATTAAAATTTATGTGTTTTAAAATCACATTTTTATTACATGTAAAGTGCATGAAAATTACAATCTATGAGCAATACCGCACCACCTACCTGAAAGATACTGGCAGAAAGAAGCAATAAACAGGAGAAAAGTGGCGCACCTTCAATATATGGTGCGCCGCCAAATTATTTTATGATATGGAATTGGATATCTACGATTCTCCGTGGAGTTAATTATGTGTGTCAACTTGCCGCTATTCCAATGCCAGTCCAATCAACCGATCCATCTGGTCAGCCATAAAGAGCGGAATGTTCAGCACATCATTGTCCAGCTTCAAATTGTTCAGCGAGAAGCGCACACGGAGCTTGACTTGATCCGAGAACAGTTCCTTGAATTTCTTTAGGCTTTTGCTGGTGGTGTTAGCCTCGGACTTGACCTCTACAGGGAAAATATCATTCTCCCGCTGGATAAGGAAATCTACTTCATAAGGTGGATTATTTTGACTCCAGTATCGGGGAATCACTTCAAACTGTGTAATTAAGGTCTGCAGCACAAAGTTCTCAGTCAGTGCGCCTTTGAACTCGGTGAACAAACGGTTGCCTTCTCCGAAGGCCGTAGGAGCCAGCTGCGCCAGGCGGCGGAGTAGCCCTACATCCACCAGATAAATCTTAAATGCTGACAGGTCGTCATAGGCAGCCATAGGCAGTCCGGGAGCGGTGCTGCGGTAGGTCTTATGCACCAGTCTGGCATCCACCAGCCACTGCAAAGCATCCTCGTATTCACGGGCTCTTGCGCCTTCTTTGACAACCTTGTAGATAAACTTCTTATTCTCTCTTGCCAACTGGGACGGTATGGACTTCCAAATCATAGAGATCTTTGGGTACTCGCTGATGTTGGGGTGCTTGGCAAAGTCACGCTCATAGGCGCCAATAATCTCAGATAGTGCTTCCTGCATAGCAGAAACATCCCGTGCTTCTGTCCACATTAGCACCGGCTCGGGCATACCGCCGGTGACATAGTACATCTTCAATTTCTCATAGAGCGGATTGAAAAAGGCATCGGGAACTGGCTCAATGGTATCCACACTTTCCAAATACTTGACAAGGTTTTCGTCGCCATTGGCAAGCAGGAATTCTGTGAAGGTCATTGGATCAATCTGCATGAAGTTGACTTTGCCCACTGGGAAAGAGGATGGTTTTGCCAGGGCAATTCCCAGCAGAGAACCAGCACAAGCAATATGATACTGAGGTGTATTCTCGCAGAAATACTTCATGGAGTTGATGACCTTGGGACAATCCTGCACCTCGTCAAAAATGATAAGGGTTTTTTCTGGCACAATCTTTTGACCGCTGGCCAGTATTAGATTCTGCAGAATACGATCTATATCCTTGGTGGTCTCGAAAAACTGCTTATATTCTTCATTCTCATCGAAGTTAAAGTAGGCTGTATTTTCATAATAACGTCTGCCGAATTCTTTGAGAACCCAGGTCTTACCCACCTGGCGTACGCCCTTTAAGATCAGCGGCTTGCGGTAGGGCGAATTCTTCCAATCCAGTAGCTTATTCAAAATCAATCGTTCCATAGATATATACCTTCACATTTTTATTTATGTTTATGTGTTTCATAATCACATTTTTATTATATGTCTAATGCATGAAAATTACAACCTATATCACAAAATTATTATTGTTTTAGAAAAGACACTAACAGAAAGAAGCGCCGCCAAATTATTTTATGATATTTTCCTTTATGATTAATGGTATAAGGTTCTGTTTCTCGGCAAGGTAAGTCGCGAGGTTTGAAACAACTTCGCAGAGCTGTTCATAATATTGCGCAGCCGTGGCAACCGTAAAGGAATCCTGATGGTACTGCAACAGCCGATAACCTTGTATTTTGGCAAGGTCTTTTCTTGCAATCCGATAGAGTATGTCCGTAACAAGGGAGCCGCAAGGGTTTTTTGATGAAAAAGAGAAGGTTACGGAGTAAATCCCTTCTTTCATTTTGATTTCCGGACGGTAAAGAAAATGATAATTTCTTTTTTCATCGAGATGGAACAAAGGATCTGCTGTTTCCGCAACATCCCGCAGTTCATAGGAAATACCAAGCAGTGAGTCTATATGGGAAAGCATCCGCAGCTTGTCCTGCGCTTCTTTTTTATTCAAGAGCTCTTGAGAAGAAAGCACATCGTACATTTTAATATATTGGAGCATGGTAAAGATATAAGGGGAATACTCGTATAGGTTTGTCTTAGAGGTTAGCTCTTTGACCATCGCGGAGGGTGTTTTCACGCTTTGACTGCCTCTGGCTTCCGCTAACAGTTTATATACGGTTCGCAGGGAATATACATTTTTATGATATATCCCATTTGTCTGCAGAAAATGGTACAACTTATATGGCTCCATGCAAATCTGACGACGGATGGCACTTTTGGCAAAATAAAGGCGCAATAAGGAAAGTGCCTGTTGATGATCCGGATTTATGTAATAAAATTGACCGGAGGCACAGAGCAGCACCATCTGTTTTTGAGTTGTCATATCTTCAACGATTTCCGTCCCGACAATCGGATTAAACTGCAAAAAAATTTCAAGCCGTTGCAGATCCGCAATATTCTCCGAAATGCAGTAAAAAGGAAATCCGGTTCGTTCCGCTTCATTTGGGGAGAAGACAGCGGGAAGATATAGGGATTCTTCCTCTGGTTCGGATTCCGCATCAGAAGGTGGTTCAGCTTCAGTTTTCTTTGCTTTTGGCACAATCCTGTCTGCATGAAATTCTGATTTATAAGGCAGCTCTGAGACGGGTGGTAAGGCAGGAGCCTTTTCTGCATCGGGCGTTTTATCAAGCAATCCTGCAATACACTCCTGTTTTTCCGGTTTATCAGCTGTACACGGTATGACAGAACCGGAAATAGCATTCTCTGTTTCCTTTAATGGCACAGGGGCGGTTTGAGTTGGATGCAGCATACGGTTTAAAACATCTGTAATTTTGTCCTGCGATATACCGTTTCCGTTCTTTTGCAGTTTTGTCAGATACTCCCGTATGGTCTGTACATTCTGCGGAAGCAGTTTGCCTTTGTTGTTCTGATCCAGCGCACCTGCTATCATGGAAGGAAGATTGGAAAAATCCGTTTTTGGGTCAACCATACACTCCATGTAATGATAGGAAAGTTTCAGCAAAGGAAGCGTTGGTACAATCTTCCCATTCGGACGGTCATTGAGCAGAAACAGGGAACTAAACTTCTGGTTGTCCAATCCCGCATCTTTTAGGAACTGAAGATTATTATAGTTTTTTATGGCAAAGGAGAGCAGAAGGCTTTCCTCTGTTTCCATTTCATTTTTGTTCCGCTTCGCATAGGGACACATATGGCAGATATATCCACATTTGTATTCGGAGATAACTGTAAAGCAGGAAAGATTTCCGATAGTTTTAGGTAACGGATGGTCGGCAGGAATGTCATGGGAGGCTAAAAGAAGGGAATGGAAATCCTGTTCTGTAATACCCTCCATATGGCAAGGTGCCGCTTTTGTAGCAAGAGTATATAGTTTATCAGCAGTATCCCCGCCGCCTTTTACATTGCGGTGGCAGGCGGGAAGTCGTAATGTTTGTTTCAAAGAGTTCTCCTCCTATCTCAAAATATAATTATTGGCAAGATATAATAAGCGTAAAGGAGCTGACCGGGCAAGGCAACAATCAGTAAGTACGACGTTGTCGTAAAGCGGATATCAGATGGATTTTATGTATATTTTTTTATCAAAAGGGAAGAAAACTGGAAGCAATATGTGTTGGTATGCCAAAAAAGCAGAAAGTGGTCTTTTGGCAGTTTGCAAAAAAAGAAAATAACCGATAGAATAAAAAAATATTGGCAGAATTTTGACTTTCCCGACCCCATGCGTTTACAATAGAAAAAAAGGAAGTGGGGGATGGAAAATGAGATATGAAAATAACGGCGTGGAAATACAATACCGTGAATGTCAGATATTGAGGGATGCAGCGAAAGAACTGCTCGCAGGTGGGGAGGACACAAAAAACCTTGTGGACCAGAGAGACAAATGGATTCAGGCAATCCGTGATATAGCGGAAGCATCAGAGGCAAAGGGAAAATTCGCAATACCTGCAGCACAGTTCTTGTCGGGCATGAAAGAAGAATATCTGGAAGCAGTGGCTGAGTATACAATAAGCCTTATCAGAAAAGGAAAGGGTATTGATATCATGGTACCGTTTACCGCATCAAATAAAAGACTGATTCTGCCAGTCAATACACATGCCTCTGTATGGGAGGAATACCAGGGGGCAGAAATGACAGAAAGGGATTGATGTTTTGGAACGGAAAATATTATTTGGACTAACCCTTCCGGTCAGCCGACAGATCAGGGGAAATTTAGAACAGGCAGCCGCAAGGAAGATACCCTGCCTGCAGTCGGTTTGCCGCTACCGCAAAGAGGGAATTTACCAATACGCAAAACAACAGCAGGAAGGGATATTGATTATTCTTGAAGAAAATCTGCAGGGTGCAAGCCCTTATACAGCGGAAGAAATCCAGCAGCTTGCGGACTTAGGAAACAACCGTATTATTTTTCTTATGGACCGATGCCATAACGGGGATGAATATGCACATATCCTTTATTGTTGCGGGGTATATGACGCATTATATCTTGACGAGGTTTCGGCGGATGATGTGATGAAACTGATAAAAAATGGACAGAATTGCGCCCAGGCTAGGGAATATTATGGCATCAGCACGATGCGGGATGCAGAACGGCAGCGGAATATTGTAGATGAAGAATACCTGAATGCTTATCTGGAATGTATTGAGGAAGGACAGGGGACGGAGGAAATCAATTCCCGCTATCGGTTTGCCACAACCCGGCTTGGTGCAGAGGAGAACAGGATTCTTGCAGGAAGTATTACTGCATCAGTGGCAGGCGAACTTGCGGGAAATGAATTATATCAGTTTTATAAGGGCGGAAATAAAGGGAAACGCCATTGGTTCTCAAAAAGAAAGACTCCGGTTTCCCACGATACAGTTTCTTTTTCCAAGGAAGAGGAAACACCTGAATTTGAACAGGCAACCGAACAGGAAGCACCTGAAACCGGAAGAATGTTCGATGAAATACCAGAATCAAGGGAACAGCAGGAAAGCGATGCGGAAGACATGCTTGCCATTATGGATCGGTTCCGTATGATGACTGCATCAGGAGCAGATATTCCTGTCATGGAAACAGAGGGAACAAACCTGCTGGTTTTGATGGGAAGTTATCTGCGGACTGTGGATGTGTAAAATTGAAAACTTGGGAATCAGGGATCAAATTATTTGAAAAAAGAAGGAAGCCAATCAAATCAAATTCTATGAGTTAGCGTGTATCATTGAGAATAAATAGCAGGAAAGGTTGGTAGAAATATTATTACTTTTGGATGATAATCTGATGACACTAATGTTTGACAGGAACGTAGAGGCTACAGAACTGTTGCTGAATGTTATTCTGCAGTGATATGATTTAAAGATGTTGGAAGTGATAAATTTTAAGGAAACAGAAGGAGATCAGGGAATTATGTGTCAGGCATTTGAGGATTTGGCAGAAAAAAGAGTTTTAGATGAAAAAGCCAGTTTAGTTAAAAACCTCATGGAAACTATGAAATGGACAGCAGAGCAAGCAATGGAGGCGATGAAGATTTCAGAAGCGGATAAGAAGCTTCTTGTACCAAGGTTATAATATATTATTAAAAACGGAATTGAAGTTGTGAGAAGTGAAACTGGCATGATTTCAACTGGTATAGAAATGGCATTATGGGAGTGGTGTATTCCTGGTATCATGTCAATTGAGTAATGAGAGGAGCTAATTATGCCGAATTTGAACTGGAGCCAACTGAACCATCTGCAGCTCGGACGCTATGCAGAATATTATGCAAAGATGGAATTCGCGTCATATGGTTTTGATGTCTATACTTCTGAGGTGGATGATCACGGCGTGGACTTTGTGGCAAAATATAACGGAGTCTTTTATGAAATCCAAGTAAAGGCAGTGCGTCTTGATAATTATATGTATATCAGGAAGGACAAGATTATGTTGGATGATAAATTCTTGATATGCTACCTACGCTTTCAGGATGGATTTCTGCCAGATGTATATGTGTTCCCTTCAACTGTATGGAAAACACCGAATGCCTTGTTTGTTGACTATTCATATGACAAGCCGGAATTAAAAAGCAAGCCGGAATATGGTATTAAATACAACAAGAGAAATGCTCCGTTAATGGAGCCATACCGGGCGGAAGCATTCTTTAATAAAGTCGCTTTAGATTTAAGCAAATTTGCGGGTGATGCGGATAAAGTTGACGTTGCGAAATTGTCCGAAGAAGAGTAGAACATCAAAGGTATTAAAATGATGAAATGGAGGGATACATATGTCATCAGGTATGGGAAGAGAACTATTGGATGGAATACAGAGCGGTGTCCAGGAGATGGTACAGGAGAGGATAGATGATGAAGTCTCTCGAATCCAAATAATGGATATAACGAGGGCGGCAGCAGCCTTGCTTGATGCAAATGTCGAGGAAGAAACCATCGAAAGGCTTCTGTGTAAATATTGGGATTTGCGACCAAGCGAGGCTCACAGGTTTATCCGTGAGGGTGGGGAGGAACGAAAGATATAATAAAAAATCTGGACTTCGGTCTGGATTTTTTATTGCCGAAAAGGATATGCATTTATTATGAAGAAATGCCAATTTTAAGCCGTTTGTGAGAGGGTGCATCGTTGAATTGTATCAATTTGGACACGCAATATGGCTTGCGTTCCACAATTTGATACAATGCACCTAAGCATGACTTTGGGTGCAAATTTTAACGATAGGGATTTGTGCCATTTAGGGGATAAAAAATCATTAACAGCCGCCCAAGCGGCTATAAATAATTGATGCCATAGGAATTTTGAATGATTTGGCAAAGGCATAATAAAGTGGCTTGAAATCAAGGGTTTTCAGGCTTGGAGGGGTTCACTGGGACGACTGGAAATTTGTAAAGAATTGAGGTATAATTATGTTGCTGGAAAAACGGACGAACACAGAAGTATGGATTAAGAAACATACTCCTTAGCGGAATATTGCACAGTCTAATAGTGTAAATATAGTAATAAAAAAGTTCATGGTGTTTTATGAAAAAACATAGGGTATTAACTGCTTGTTCTATGATATTGCTGGCATTTATTTTGCTTAGTGTTTATGGAAAGAATAAAAATCCTATAAAAGAAACATTAAATGTGGGTGCAACAACAGAGAAAGAAATTACAGACGAGTTGGTTATAGCATTGTTTATCAAAGAAATCACAGATGAGGTTACTGGTTTTTATTCAGAATATTATTCCGGCGAGATTGAAGTTTACAACTACGAAGTAATGATTGTGGATGTTGAGAAGAAGGAGCCAGGGCTTATAACAATAAAATTTGGCGTAACGCCACAGATAGGCGCACATAATCCGCTAGGATATGATGAGTTATCTTATTTTGTGGATTCAATGGGAAATAAGAAACTGTCAAATTATGAACACTTAAAAAATTATGAAGCGCCGGAAAGGTTTCAAAACTATCTTATAAAACCGTTAGAATGAGAAAATCAGAAACTGAGATGATAATCTAACATAATAAATAGGTTAGCTGGAACAATGGGTGCAAAAATAACGATAGCACTCACGCAAAAATTGTATCAATTTGGACACGCAATATGGCTTGCGTACCACAATTTGATACAATGCACCCAAGCATGACCTTGGGTGCAAATTTTAACGATAGGATTTTTACTAATTCTTTCTTAAAATGACAAATGAACATGATCTATAGGTGGTTAGCAATACTCTTTTAGCAAAATTTTTAATCTGCGGTGGCGAAGTGTCATGCGTTGGTCATACAATTTTTCATTATCCATTTTTAGCAAATTGCTATGTTTTTCCTATTCTTAAAGAATGCCGAATTCTCTGTTGATACGGTCTGCTTGCTTTTGTGTTTCAGCCGGGACAAGGGCAAAAAGATGCGGTTTTCCGTTGAGGGTGATTGTTCTGATGGCACAACCGTTATTTTCATAAAAGCTGACAGATTCGCAATCATCGTCGTCAATGGGATAATATATCAAAGGACGACAGTTTGGGTTAATAGTTGCATTAGTGCTGGCAATAATCTTTTGAGCCATGTGTATTCCTCCATTGATGGGTATGGTAAGGAGGAAAATCTGCATATCATCAAATTTATGGCGCATTTAACCATTCCAAACGGAATCCTCCTTCTGGTTAGGCCAGCGTTCCAAAAACTGGCAGATTCAATATCCAGTTTTCTCATCGGCTGTCTCTTGGAACGTGCTGATCAGGCGGGGCAGCCGATGAGGTGGTGCAGTTTATTGTCATACTCCAGGACATGTTTTCTATAATTTAAATTTTACATGATTTGCTTATGCATAATCCAACGACAAATTTATATATCTTTTATTCCAATCATGTTTAGAAAAAGGGCTGTACATTTGCAGTTATTCGTGATAGAATATTTTTATACTAATTGGAATAATTCCAGTAAAATTAGAATGGGAGATATGCAATGAGTAATAAAGTAGAAATGGATATAACGCTGGAGCGCATCAAAGAGCTAAAAGGGAACGATTCACAAGAGGTTTTCGCCAAAAAAATACATACTACTCAGAGCAATATCAGTAAAATGCTGAAGGGTGTGACACCACCGTCTGCCGCTACATTGACAGAACTGGCCAAAACGTATCATGTTTCGGTTGACTGGCTGTTGGGACTGTCAGATGAAAAGGAAACTGAGCCGAAGGTTCAATCCCATAAGTTGACAGCGGAAACCATAACATATGCTGATGCAATGGCAGTATTGGAGGTTCTTTATGAAAAGGGTTCCATAGATGTTGGCTACGATTACAATAGCTATAATAGCGAACCAGATCCAAGTATGATTTTGGTGAAAGATAAAGTGCTTGCATATTTTTTGGACAATCGTTTCAGATATAGCGGCGGAAGCCAAAATATTTATGATATTTGGTTGAAACAGGCGATGGCGATTTATGATAAAATCTTGCTGTTGCAATGGACAGATTCTGTAAATACCATTTATGAACAAAATGTGCCAAACCCGCTGTCAGATGAAGCCATCGCATCCTTAATTGATGATATTGCAAATGACCGATTGGAAGTTGTTCAGACACAGTCGGATGGATTTATGAATATTCCGGATGATACACTTCCATTCCAATAAGCAGGTAATTGTTTGTTCAATGGTCTTACGTTACAAACAAGCATTCATGATTATATTGAAATAGGTTGAGGATTTTCAAAATGAGTGGATGCTGGATTAGATGTCTAAAGGAAATCCTAGTAAATTAAGAGATTTTGTAAATCATATTTGATTACTGCGGAGAAGTAAGGAGATGAATATTTTTGTAAAGGATTATTGAAAGAGTAACTATAAAAGAAACAATAGATAAGGAGTTGAAGAGAATATGTTAATAATTCAAGTGCAGGAAAATGATATTAGTTTTTTTCAAGAATTAAAAGCAAATTATCCTCAATATGTGGAGGTAATACGTCCAGATTCATTGTTTGGCGCAAATGAAATAGTAGAAGTGGTTGTGGCAATTACTGCAGTTTCGGTGCCAATGCTTGGGAAAGTATTAACAGCTTTAATAAAAAATAAAAAGATTACATCTATAAAATATAAAGGTATAGAGATAGATGGGATAAGTGAAAAAAATGTTAATTATATTTTGAATAAGTTATTAGAGAAAGAAAACAAAGATAACGGTAATGACGGAGAAAACAATGATATCATCAATACAAATGCTAATAGCTGAAAATAGGAAGATTATTAAAGAAAAAGTAGTAAAGTTACTATCAGAAGACGAGATAAAATGTTTATTATCCTATTATAGTAGTTCCGAAAAACCTGAAATCATATTATGTAATAGTTTTGATAAACATTCAAATCTCCTTAATTGGCGAGAAAAATGGTATGTTGTTTATGACAAGCATTTCACAAAATTATTATCAAATTTAAATAGAATATTCTTTTTAGAGGAGAATGAAATTGATGCATATAAGGTTATTGCTCAAATATATGCGGAAGAACTTTTTCTCAAGGGTAAATTTGTAAAGTCAGGTCAATTTATAAATTCTTTTTTTAAGTCAGATAAAAAGGAATATTGTATGAATTCAAAATTTGAAGAGATTTTGAAGATACAAGAAGCTTTTATCATATCACATGAATTGGCACATTGGTTTTATTTTCGTATTCAAGAAAAAGAAAAAGTGAGTAGAATACTCGATATGCATTATGAGAAATGTAGAGAATATTTTAATGAAGTAGCAAGAGAAAAAACAGGAGAAACAGTACAAGAAGCAGATGATAAAATAATTAAATTGGTATTTGATTATTTTAAGGCCAATCCAAGGATTCAAGAAGAAAGTTATTGCGACATAAGTGCAATAAGCTCTTTGCTGGCTCATTTTAAAGTTTTGTCGAATTTGAATTCCATTGAAATAGCCTCAGCAGCTTATCTTGCATTGTATGCTATGCAATTAATTGGTTTCATAAAATATAGTGTTAATGCTTATTCTAATAACTTAGATAAAAAAATCAATACTGAGGTAATGGATTTAGAGATTATGTTGCGAGTAATAATTTTTTTAAAATATTTGGAAAAATATTTTGATAGATTTGAAAAGGAACAAGCAGACGAATATAAACAAAATCAAACTGTATGGATATATAAATCTAGCCATTGGTTGTACGACAAACTTGAATATGTGGGTAACTTATTGTTTTCATGTGATGAAACGGAAAGTAATAAAGAATATGATATTTTTTCCAAGGAATGGGAGCATGAATATAGAAAAATAGAAAAAATATTATCTGAACAGTAGTAAAATATTTGGTAGTTTGAATAAGGGATTAGAGTGTTTCTAATAAACGACAAATGGTAAAAAAAAGAAAAAAAGCAGTAAAGGCTCCTTTTTCCCATGTTACTGTTATGAAACAGTTTCAGTCCACGCATTTATTCTCTCGTGATACAGAAATAGCTCCGCAGGGATTTTGGCGGTGTCCGGGGACACTGGCGTTTGTATCACACAGCCTTTCAGCGGAAGGCCGTGCGTTCCTGTTTCCTGATCGGGCTTTAAGCGCATCATAATAAAATGGGAACTGCCTTGGCGTGTTTCTGGGCGGGATTTTAAATACTGCTTGGAATGGAATACCAGGTCATAATTTTTGCTGCATTCATATTCTATGCCAATATAGCACATTCCTTTCGGGCAGCACTGCTCCAATGCGTCATAGCTGTGTTTTCTTGCTTCTTCCAACTGTTCCGGGGAAAACCTCTCTGCCAGTTTGGGATCACGGAGTTCTTCCTCTGTATTTTTCCACACATCTATCAGTGTTACATTATTGATGTGGCACTGCACGTCGTCCCCGTAATCGTCCGTAAAAGAAAACGAGCGGCTTTTTCCCACATTCAGAGTGATGGTCTTTTCAAGTATGTGCTGAGTGGAGTCCGAGCTGTGGGTTATGGTTATAGGCATATCCAGTGAATAGTCGGGCAGCTTTTCAAGATTGGCAATGCTCAGCGTCACCAACTGCAGGTCAGCCCAATCAGTATCTTTAAGCCATTCTGGAACCGTCCATCCGGCGCTCATCATGTCAAGAAATAGCTGTATTGTCCCATAATCCTCTGTGGAGTATTCTAGGGAGCCACCCATGCCGCCCTGTGTCTGTAGCCTTTCACTGCCAAGACAGAATTTGCTGCAATGTAAATAGCAGCAGCTGCTTCCTTCATGTTCTTTTAATATCCGCCTATGGTTGCGGATGCCTTTTCTGTTTATGGGGTCCTGCTTATCATATGCCTCCATCCTGACTGACCACATGATGCTGCAGGCGACCGAATTAGGGCTTGGCTCCGTCTAGATATGCTATTTCAAGCCAGATGTGATACGGAAGGAGTTCGGGCTGCCGGATAATCTGGAACCGGTGAAGATCCTTGCAGTGGGGTATTCAGACGAGGAAGCGGCTGACCTGGAGCGCCATTCACAGACCCGTATCCCGTTGGAACAACTGGTTTCCTATGAAACGGTATAGATAGATTTTAGACAACATAATACTGGCATCTTCAGGGCAGGGTGAAATTCCCGATTGGCGGTATAGTCCGCGAGCGTGAAAACGCAGGACTTGACAGAGGTTCAAGTCAGGATTTGGTGTGATTCCAAAACCAACAGTATAGTCTGGATAGAAGAAGATAGGGCTGCACCATACGAAAGATAAGCGTTTTTCGGATGGTGTATGCTGTTTTCAATTTCCTGGCACCTGAAATAATATTTGGGTGCCAGTTTCATTGCTAAAGGCAGTGCAGAATAAAAAGCCTGTTGGCGTATGGCTGTTTTTGGGGCGGCCATCATTGCCTGCATTCTGCTGATTCTGTCTCTGAATGGGATTATATAGGAAAACACTTCTGGTTGGATTATTCATAAACAAGATTTCTTTTTGGATAAAAAAGGCTTCTTTATGGAGCGGACAAATGAGAAGATCAACGGATATAATGATACCTGGTCACTGGATGGCCTTTCGTGCAGACGCTATGGATGGGGCAGCAGGTATTTTCCCCCGAAAATACCAAACGCCCCTTATCATAACGGTTTTTAGCTCCCTACGGGGGAGGGGGACTGGCACACAAAATATCTATTAGAAAGAAGGGATGAAATTGCAAAAGGAGCAATTTGACATTACGGGTATGACCTGCTCGGTCTGCTCTGCCAGGATTGAAAAGAGTGTAGGCAGGCTGCCCGGCATCAAAGAAGTGTCCGTCAACCTGTTAAAGAACAGCATGGTTGCTTCTTATGATGAATCTGTTCTGGATACGGCAGGGATTGTTCAGGCTGTTGAAAAAGCCGCAACGGTCTATTCGGACGGCAGGGTGGTATTTACCTTCCGGAATGGCGTGGAAGTCGGGACGGAGATTTAAAGCCAGAAGCGACCGGGGCATCGGGTTTGTGTCAGATGCCTCTGGTCGCTTTTTTGTGTCTGAAATAAAGTGCATTGTGTGTGGAAATATGTGAAGAATTGAGGTATAATTTTAATGTTAAGAAAAAATGGAAAATCGGAATTCGCAAATTAAGTTCTTGAACTTTCCTTTTTTCAAGACTTTTAAAATTCCATATAATGAAATAATATATATTTTGTCTTGTTTTTGCCAGCATAGGGATTTTACAAGGGAAGGTCTTTTGTTAAATGTAGTTAGTCATAGTCTGTATATCTATCCAAGAACTTAGGGAAAGTACACGTTGCTTCGCTTATGCTATGAATCATATGTGCCCATTGTAGTATTCACATCAGAGTGTCCTAAGAGTCTTTGACATCTTTTGGAGGTATTACCATTTAACTGAAAATTGCTTGTGTAATTGTGATAATGATAGTGAGTACATAATTCGATATAATTGAGATAAAAGAAAATGCAGAATAAATGTAGCAAATATAGAATTCATATGTTCAAATTGGCAATAAAAATAATTTTGTACGAAAACGGATTTAGAGTCAAATTTTGTGTTTGCTTTTATGTATACATTTTAAATGAGGTTTAGAAA
>CAMWMM010000067.1 GCA_947175285.1 uncultured Lachnospiraceae bacterium | reverse complement strand
TAACGCGACATAGCCAAGCGGTAAGGCACGGGTCTGCAACACCCTTATCATCGGTTCAAATCCGATTGTCGCCTCTCAAAACCTCAAAACATTGTTTTTGAGGTTTTATTTTTTTACATAAGGATGTCTCGTGGAGCGTGGCATCCATTGTTTTGTTATTGGGAGTATTTATTATGAAAAAAAGACGGATAACGATTTGTATGATATGCGTGGTGTGTATAGTTTTAATAGGTTTTGGATTTTTTATACTGCGTTTTCGGGGGAGCCATGTTGTATCTGCCAAAGAGGAAGTTGTACCGGTGTCGGAAATTGCTTTATGCAGACAGGATGACGAAAGATGGTCAGATGAGACATTGGGTGATTCAAGTTATACCATGGGAAAATCCGGATGTCTTGTAAGCTGTATTGCTTCCGCTGTTACGATGACAAAAGAGGAGAAAACTCCTGGTACTTTAAACGAAGAATTTTCTGCGCACAACGTATACGATGCAGAAGGGAACATTTTATGGGATGCGCTGCGGAATATGGGCGAATATGAGGTAGATGTTTTTAGCGAGGTAACAGAGGAATTATTAATAGAGTGTCTGAAAGATGGCAGATATCCTATTGTCAGAGTCCGAATGCACGGCGTAGGTAATTTTCACTATGTGTTGATTGTCAAAGCTGAAAACGGAGAATTTTATTGTATGGATCCGTTGGAAGACGAACTGACAAAATTATCAAAATATGGAAATAGAATCTATGCAGTGCGTTGTGTTTCCCCTGTCATAAATTAATATCCGAAATTTACCGGAACATAATTAATACCAATATGTTATGATATAGATAAGACAAAATCTTTTGCAAGGGAAACTTATGAGAAAAAGAAAACGACTCTTAATTGTGTTAGGTTCTGTTGTGCTGTTGCTGTGTATTTTGTATTTTCTGCTCGTTAATTTTCTTGTAAGCGCGGCGCTTGTTCCGTCTTTTATGGAGAAGCTGGAAGCGTTTGAAAGAATTACGGATGAAAGTTATGCGGCACAGGTACAGACATCGGATATTAAAGTCAATCGTCAATTAAATTTAAATGAAACGAAAGACTGGTTAGAGCAGGCGGAGTGCAGGAAACTTTCGGCAGAGACAGAGGATGGCTACATATTGGTTGCAGAGGAATTTCCGGCGGACGAGGATAGTCATAAATGGGCATTGATTTTACACGGTTATACAGGATGGAAAGAGGAGATGTACCCGTTTGCTTATTGGTACCATGAAGAAGGATATCAAGTTGTCGTGCCTGATTTGCGCTGTCAGGGAGAAAGCGAGGGCGACTTTATCGGTATGGGATGGACTGACCACTATGACTGTAATCTTTGGATTGATTATATTTTACGGCAGGACCCTGAGGCCGGAATTGTGCTTCACGGACAGTCGATGGGAGCTGCCACAGCCCTTATGATGACAGGAGAAGATAATGTGTCCGAAAACATTGCTGCGGTGATTTCGGATTGTGCCTATACGGATGCTTATTCCATGTTTGGAGAAAAGATAAAAGAATGGTTTTATCTGCCGGCATTTCCTTTAGTAGATTCCGCATGTGTTGTTCTTAAATTACGCGGCGGATACAATTTGAAAGATGCTTCCGCCATCAATGCCGTACGAAAAAGCAATACGCCGACGCTATTTATTCATGGGGATAAAGATGCAATGATACCTGTTCAAATGTCAAAGGATTTATATGAGGCAGCAAGTTGTCCGAAAGAAATTCTGATAATAGAGGGAGCGGGGCATGCACAGGCACAGGATAAAGATCCGGAAACATATTATGAGACGATAAAATCGTTTTTAGAAGAGAACATAAAAGAATAAAAAAGAAAAGGTGTTGAAAAGCACCTTTTCTTTTATTTAGTTTTGTATTATTTTATTTTCTCATCATCTACAAGGAACGTGTCACCGTCTTCTACGATACAAACCATAGTCTTACCGGTATTCAATTCGATTTCATTACCGTTGTCATCATAATATCTTGTTGCGCCATAATCGGAAGCCTTTTTCCAATTAACGTGGATTCCTTTGCCGTTTGTGAAGAACCATCCGTCTCTCGTGGAGTCAATACACTGGAATGCAAGATATCCTTTTTGGTCACGTACTTCGTAATATGTGTTTTGAATTAAAATATTCTTAAAGGAAAGCTGCTGACCGTTTGCTTTATCAACATGCGGACCATCGGCAGCACCGGATAAATGCTGGTATCTGTCATACAATCCTGTAGCTTCGTTATATACGAAGTAGCAATTTGTTACCGGATATGTAGGGGACATATCAATTTTATTCGCCGTTATAGCATCACTGTATTGTTCCAAGGTATTAGGAGCGCTTTCGGAAGCAAATTGGTAATGCTGTTCATCGGCATAGCCGTCACGGTACGTCATGCTGTAGTTATGTTTATTAATGTCTGCCGTAATGCCTTTTGTGTCTACATAAGCATTATCGGTTGAATTGCCTGTATCGCTGGCACGCCAGAAATTACTGCTGGATAATCCGTCAATATCATCCGTATCAGGACGATTGATAACTTCATCGATGTAGAACGGACCGCCGAAATGTATGTAAAAAGCATCCCATTCAAAAGACCAGTATACGTAGTAGTCACGGCAGCTTCTGACATTGCCGAGTCTGTCAAAGTCGCTCCAGTCCTGGAACAACGCCATCAGACGCGTGATACTGCCTTCAACATTACATTCATATAAAACATCTGCCTGGGAAATACCATATTGTGCAGCAGTTTTTGTATTGGGCATCATAACGGTAACAGGACGCGTATTATTTACTTCTTCAGTTACCCATTCATTTGTAATACGGCTGCGAACCATGCCCTCCTGCGGTGGGACATCTTCATCTGCTGTCTCTTCTTGTTCTTCTTTGTTGTCTTCTACGGTTTCAGGTTCGTTAATGACTACTTGTTCGACAATAGGTTCAATAACCTCTTCTCTTTCTTGTTCTTTGCCACAACCAAATAATAAAAGAGTAGAAGATAAGGCTACAAGAAGAAGCGCTTGCAATCTTTTCATCTGAAATCCTCTCTTTCTCTCCGGGGAATAACCCTGTTGTTCTATCAATGCAGTTTTCGTAAAAAACTACATTTGTTATTATAGCACAAGAAAAAGGACTCGTCACTAGAAAATACTTGAAAAAATATACAAAATGTTGGTTGAGATTGGAAAAAGCTACAAAATGTGCTAATTAGAGCTAAGAATGTCGCCTGTGGAACTCCATATTTCCGGTATATAAAGATGCATGCCGGGGAGCAGCATATCTTTATCCAAACCGATGACATGCTGATTTGCCTGATATAGAATGTCGCTGTAAATGCTGTTTCCATAATATTGTTTGGCAATGCCCCCGAGAGAATCTCCGGGCTGTACTATGATATATCGGGAGGTGATTGCAGTTTCTTCTATCTCCTCTGCTATCAGATAACCTTCTTGCCCTATAAAGTATACTTTCTCATCGAAAAGCTCTGTTAGGACTGTGCCATCGGCGGCAGTTTGCTTAACGGCAGGAATGGTGTCCCGCTTAGAATAACCGGAATAAAAAGAATAGCTGCTGCCGTCTTTGCAGGTCAGCTCCCATTCTACATCCACAAGATATTCATATCTGGTAACTTGTCCGGCTGCCTCATCGTATTCATATGTATAGAGTGTGATATAATTACCTATTGCAACGATTTCCATAGTACGGTTTCCGTCATCATCATATTGATAAGCATGGTAAGTCCAGGAAGGCTGGTTGTATTGCTGCAAAAATTCCGACATCAGGTATTCTCCATCATACTTTGCCAGATATCCACTGTTAAAAAACAGCACCGTGCCGTCTGCCACGGAAGAAGGTGTTGATATACTGATACGTTTTGGGGAATAATGCTGGTATGAAATCAGATTGCCGGTTTCCGAGAACTGCCAGTACTCAACTTCCTGCATATTCCTGTCATATACATAATAGTATGAATCATCTGAGAAGTCATATGACCGGACATCTGTTTGATATAAAATGTGGCGGCAGGTATGCTCTGCGTCATTTCGTTCATAGAAATCTTCTTCATGGCTGTATGGATAAGATGCGGCGCTTCTTGTTCCATGTGTTAATGTATAAACCAAACGGTTTTCTTCATCGAATATGGCAAACGGGGTTTCCGAAATTTCTGCTTCCGAATATATTTTTCTGCCGCTGCGGGATTCATCAACGCCAAAAGAAGCAGAAGGCTTGGCAGGCTCCTGATAATGATATGTTATCTCTCCAATAAGGCGGAGGTTGATATTCTGTTTGGCGACGGACTTTGTAAGTACATTTTTGGTATTGGTATCGGCAAAGTGGTAAAGGCATAATGTACATAATAAAACAATCAAAGCAGACAGGATTTTTTTCATGGGAGCCTCCTTATCTTTCGTTTTCCATTAATTTACTATTATACAAAAGAATTGTGTCCTTTTTGCATCATAGTTGCATCATCTTGGGATTTTTCTGAATTCTTTACAAATATACCCATTTAGATGTATGATAAAAGATATGATAAACGGATTTTATGAAAAGAAAATAGACGGAGGAAAAAGTAATGGATAAGATTATTGTAACGGGATGTAACGGGCAGTTGGGGAGAGCCGTTAATAAACTGTATGCAAATGATGGGCGTTATGAACTGGTGAATACGGATGTAGGGGAACTGGATATTACGAATATTGATGAAGTCATGTCATTCGCAAGAGAGGTAAAACCATATGCCATTATCAACTGTGCGGCGCATACAGGCGTAGACGCATGTGAAACAGAAGAGGACAAGGCATACAAAATCAATGCGATAGGTCCAAGAAACTTAAGTATTGCAGCAACGGAAACAAATGCGAAGCTGATTCATATTTCTACGGACTATGTGTTTGATGGAAAAGGAACAAGACCTTACACAGAGTTTGATGCGGTAGGACCGCAGGGAATGTATGGCAGGACAAAATTAGCGGGTGAAAATTTTGTCAGACAGTTTGCAGACAGATATTTCATTATCCGGACAGCATGGCTTTACGGAGACGGAAAAAATTTCGTTAAGACGATGCTGCGTTTATCCGAGACCAATGATAAAGTACGTGTTGTAAAAGACCAGGTAGGTTCGCCTACAAGCGCGGAGGAATTGGCAAAGGCGATAGCATTTTTATTGCCGACGGAAAATTACGGCCTTTTCCATGGTACCTGCGAAGGCGACTGCAGCTGGGCGGAATTTACGGAAGAAATCTTTCGTCTGGCAGGTAAAAAGACAGTGGTGGAACCAATTACTACAGAGGAATTTGGTGCGAAGGCGCCCCGTCCGGCGTATTCTATTTTGGATAACTATATGTTTAAGCTGACATCGGATTTTATGTTTGCAGACTGGCATGATGCGATTGCAAAATATATGAAAGAACAATAGAAAAGGATTTAAGATACTATGGCATTTTTACAGGGACTCATTCACAATCCTGTACTTGTGGCAGGCGTCATGGGATGGTTTGTGGCACAGGTTGCAAAAACAGTAATACATCTTCTGATTACGAAAAAAATGGTATGGGAACGAATGGTAGGAAGCGGCGGTATGCCGAGTTCCCATTCGGCAACCGTATGCGCTTTGGCAACGGCGGCAGGTATGCAGTATGGCAGTGAGAGTTTTGCTTTTGCAATATCTGTTATCATGGCAATTATTGTGATGCACGACGCTATGGGTGTCAGAAGAGAGACAGGGATTCAGGCAAGAGTTTTAAACGAGATGATGACATTGTTCCGTGAAATGGGAACAAAAATGTCGGTTGAGGACAAATTAAAAGAGTTTGTCGGACATACACCGCTGCAAGTATGGATAGGCGCATTACTGGGCATTATTATTGGTTTTCTGACCTGTCAGGTCATGCTGCTTTAACATACTTTTGCCGGTTGCGAGCAGTGTCCGGTGCTACCATTTTTTACGGTATTCGAGCGGCGTCATGCTTTCCGCTTTTTTAAATACTTTAATGAAGTATCCTGCTTCCTGAAAACCACAGTCCAGCGCAATGCTTTCTACGGAGGCATCGGAAAAGCGCAGCATGGATTTGGCATGGGAAATGCGTTTGGACGTCAAATCATTTCCGAGCGTGATGCCGTATATTTTTTTATATTCTCTGGACAGATGAAATTTACTGATAAAGAATCTGGAAGATAAGTCTTCCAGATTTATTTTTTCCGCATAATGCTCGTCGAGGTAGTTATGTACCTGTTCCAACTTGGAGGGAATGGAAGATTTTTCCTGATTTTCCATAATATTTTCGGTAAAGCATAAAGTTATAAGGTCCGTGAGATAACGGTTGGCATACAGTTCCATTAAGGAGGATTTTGCGGAATGAACCTGATATAAATGCTGCAGAACATCTGTAAAAAGCGTCGTATTCTGCGGATGAAATAAAAAAGAGCAGGAATGCTTTAAAAAGTTTTCGTAAAAAGGAGCGGTTTCTTTTCCGTAAAAATGCACCCACATAAGGCTCCACGGGTCTGCGGCGCTGCTTTCATGGGAATATGGTTTTGTACAGTCTAACCAGATACAGTCGCCTGTCGTAATATGAAAGCGGTTATCACAATATGAAACATACCCGCTGCCCTCCAGCACAATAAAAAAAAGATAGGAGTTCAGATTCTGCCGTTGGCTGATATGCGGTTCCAGACTTTGCAGGGTGCCGACTTCCTGCACATATAAATAATGTTCTTTGGCATAGGAAGACGGTGTTGCAATGATGCGGTTAGAGGTGGATTTAGCCATTTTTTTAACCCTTTCCCAGATAGCAATATTTTACTATTATGTCGCAATATTTTATGTTGATACAAATATTATACAATAGTATACTCCCTTATGGAATAGCAAAATGTTACACAAAATTATCGTGAGATAACGGAAGAATAGATGGAATGGAGGATTACTATGCAGAAAGTAGCATTAATAACAGGTATTACAGGTCAGGACGGTTCTTATCTGGCAGAATTTTTATTAGAAAAAGGATATGAGGTGCACGGTCTTATCCGCAGACACAGTATTACAAACACGGCAAGAATCGACCATATTATACAGTCTGATTACAATAAAATAAAATTTTTCCTACACTTTGCAGATACGACGGATTCCAGTAACCTGATGCGTCTGATTGCGGAAATTCGTCCGACGGAAGTATATAATCTGGCGGCGCAGTCGCATGTCGGTGTTTCTTTTGAAGTACCGGAATATACGGCGGAAGCGACAGGCGTAAGCACATTAAAATTACTAGAGGCGATTCGCGTCAATGGCGGAAACTGCAGATACTATCAGGCGTCCACTTCAGAATTATTCGGCGGTATTCCGGAAACAGCGCCGCAGAGTGAGAAAACGCCTTTTTATCCCAAGAGTCCGTATGGCGCTGCGAAATTGTATTCCTACTGGATTACGGTTAATTATAGAGAATCTTATAATATGTTCACCTGTAACGGTATTTTATTCAATCATGAATCTCCGCGAAGAGGGGAAAATTTTGTTACCAGAAAAATTACACTGGCAATTGCGAATATTATTGCAGGGAAACAGCAGAAGCTCTCTCTCGGCAATATGAATGCAAAGCGTGACTGGGGATTTGCAGGAGATTATGTGCAGGGTATGTGGTTAATGTTACAGCAGGACAAGCCGGATGATTATGTCCTTGCAACAAATGAAACGCATACGGTCAGGGAATTTGTGGAAGCTGCATTTAGTGAATTGGGCATTCAAATCAGATGGGAGGGAAGCGGCGTAAATGAAAAAGGTTATGATGCGGAAACCGGAAAACTGTTAGTGGATGTCAACCCTGAATTTTATCGTCCTGCGGAAGTGGAATTTTTGTGGGGTAATTGTGAAAAAGCTGAGAAAGAACTCGGATGGAAAAGAAATGTTGATTTCAAAGGCTTAGTTGCAATGATGATGGATGCTGATTTAAAGGAAATTGCAGGAATGAGCTGCAAAGAATATAAGAATAAAAACAAGAAGAGCGGGAAGTAAACCGAATAGGAGTGCACTTAGGGGAACGATATGCTGTCTGTTATTTTGATATGGCTCTATATGTTAGCGACTGCTTTCCTATTTGGATACGGGATTTTGAATTGTCTGACGTATGTCTGCCCGTATCAGGTGAAGCGGTGGGATAGTTATGTGATGTGCGGTCTTGCGGGTGTCACGGTATATGCGCAGGCATTTAGTATCTTGGCACCGGTAGGGCTTATTGCAAATGTGGTTCTTGTAGGTATCTGCCTTGCGATTGCCTGTTTGTGCAGGAAAAGGCTGCGGGCGGATTTTCGGAAAGCAATGGAAGCTGTCAGGAAGAAAACAATTTGGATGACAGCTTTTTTTGTCTTGCTGTTTCTCTTGTTTTCATATGGAGCGTCAAGAGGGATTATTCATTATGATACCGGACTCTATCATGCGCAGGGCATTCGCTGGATTGAGGAATACGGCATTGTAAAAGGTCTTGGGAATTTACATTGCAGGCTTGCGTATAACAGTGCTTCTTTTGCGCTTTCAGCGCTCTACAGCTTTGCTTTTCTGGGCGGACGCTCGTATCATGCGGCGGCAGGTTTTTTCGCTTTTCTGCTTGCAGTGGTTTGTTCGGAACTTATAGAACTGAAAAAAAGAAAGTCTTTAAAACCATCGGATTTTGCCAGAGTGATGGGAATTTACTATCTGTTGATTATTTTTGATGAAATGGTATCTCCGGCATCCGATTATTTTATGGTTTTAACGGCTTTTTATATTATCATCCGCTGGATGGATTTGCTGGAAGAAAACGAACAGGCAGTTTTTCCTTATGCGATGCTATGTGTGCTTGGCGTATTTTTACTGACGATAAAACTTTCCGCCGCACTGATTATTTTATTGGTGATAAAGCCCGCGGCAGCATTATTGCGGGAAAAAAGATGGAAAGAAATTGTTCTGTATCTTTTCTTAGGAATTTTGACGGTGTTGCCGTTTCTGATACGAAATGTCATTTTATCAGGCTGGTTAGTCTATCCGTTTACCGGAATTGATTTGTTTTCGCCGGACTGGAAAATTCCCAAAGGTATTGCAGACTATGATGCACGGGAGATTCAAGTATGGGGCAGAGGATATCATGATGTGACAAAGTATGATATGCCGATTTGGAAATGGCTGCCCGAATGGTTTCGCGGTATAGGCGGTATGGATAAACTTTTTGTTCTGGCGGCATTACTGGCGGTGTTTGTTTTTGTGCTGCGGCTGCTTGTCGTATTATGGAAAAGATGGAGGCGGAAAGCGGAAGAAAAAACGGGAGCTTTGCAGAATGTTTTTATATGGGATAAATTGCTGCTTGAAGGTGTCGTTTCTGTGTGTTTCCTGTTCTGGCTTTTTTCTTCACCGCTTATCCGTTATGGATGCGTTTATGTGTATTTGACATCGGCTGTCATATGGGGCGATATGGCGGCAGAGTTTTTCCATTTTTGCAGGCAAAAGTTTTGCAGAGTAAAAAATGGGGAAGGCAAGAAAGGGTACTGGAAGTATCCGGAATGCGCGTGTATGATACTCATCTGCCTTTTCCTTGCTTATAAGGCAGTCATGTTCGGGCGGGAACTTTCCGCATCCTATGTGAATGATTATTGGATATGCCAGAAAGATTATGATAATTACGAGACGCAGAGTTATGAAATAGACGGCGTCACTTTCTATTATCCGGTTACAGGAGACCAGACAGGGTATGAGAGTTTTCCTTCTTCGCCAACGCCTGCAAAGATTGGGTTGCGGGGAGATACGATAAGGGATGGGTTCTATTTCCGCGAGCAACGAGCCAAGTAGACGTGCTAGCACGGATATTTGACGACTGCCGCGAGAGTAAAATGCCACGCTGCTTGCGGTGGGGCATTTTACCGTGAGGAGGATTGAACCTATGATTAAGCAGCAATTATGAAGATTTTAATTGATGGAGAATGCAGATGAATAGTTTTGATAATGATTTTTGGGAAGCGTTAGATTCTTTAGTGAAATGTTCAGAAATAGTGATAGACAGACCAAAAGGAGCAGTACATCCAAAGTATCCGGATTTTATATATAAGGTTGATTATGGGTATTTAAAGAACACGTCATCAATGGACGGTACAGGTATTGATGTGTGGGTTGGCTCGGGTAAGAAACAAATTGATGCTGTCATGTGTATTGTTGATTTAATGAAGAGGGATTCCGAAATTAAAATTTTAATTGGATGTACAGAGGAAGAAAAAGAACTGGTATATCAAACCCATAATGAAACAGAGTACATGAAAGGTATCATGATAAGACGGTAGCACCAAGTTTGCCAGACTGAGAATCAGAGTTTATGGAGAAAATTGAAATGCCAAAAGTAAAACTTACGATAACTGATAGCAGATGCAGAAGCGGCTATTTTAAAAAAGGGCAAGATTATGCACTGCAAAATGGGGCTGATTTGGACTATGGCAATACCCGTGCTAAAATGTTTGATGCCAAGTGTCCGGATGGTGGCAGAGTGAGTATTCATGGGGAAGTTGTGGAATAAGACGGAAAGTTGGAATTTGGTATTGTTTGGATGGTAATTGAATATTTCAGGAAAGAAAACTAATTCCTAAGTTGTTGCAAATTTTGCAACAACTGTTTCTGATGAGAAAATATATTATGCAATTATGAAAACGAGAAAGATTATGATATAACAAAAAATTTAAAATGACTTGTCGTACAAATATGCCCATGTTATACTGAGGGAAAGGAACAGTCGTGTTACAAGGTGGTAGCCTCCCTAACTTGCAAAAGAAGGGAGGTGATGCGATGGGTACTTATGAAACTTTAAGCCTGTTGTTTTTAGGTGGTACATTTTTAGTCGCATTGCTTACCTATATAGATAGGAATAATAAGCGAAAATAAAAAGCCTACCTTGTCACTTAGCCGGTGAAAGTAGGCTTTACACTTTCTGGAGGCTAACCACTTTGTGGGCGGCTGCTTCCTTTATGTCTATAATATAGCATTACGGATTGGAAAATTCAAGTCTGTTATGAAATTTCGTTTTGATTTTAATTCCCTCGAATTTGAGGAAATTGAAATGCGAAAAGTAAAACTTAATGAAGAAGTGAAAAGGAAAATACTTATGAATACGTTAAAGAATGGTGACACCATTGGAATTATATCACCGAGTTGGGTAGCAGATAGAAATGATTATGAAAAGTATGCAAAAGGCATTGAAAGATTGGGATTTCAAATTAAATTCGGGAAAAATATCTACAAAGATACCTATCAATATACTGCAAGTGTAACAGAACGAGTTGATGATTTAAATGAGATGATATATGACGAAACCGTAAAGATGATATTTTTTGGCGGTGGTTATGGAAGCGTTGATTTACTTCCGTATATAGATTATAAAAAAATAAAGGAAACTCCGAAACTTTTCCTGAGTTATAGTGATGGGACATCAATACTTAATGCTGTATATGCCCAGACCGGCATAACGACATACTATGGACAGACGCCGGGATTATTTGATAATATCAGCGAATACGATAAGAAACAGTTTGTTTCACATTTGATAGAAGGAAATGTAACCGATTATGTTAGTAATAGCGATTGGTATACAATTACAGAGGGACGTTGCGAAGGAAGCCTTGTCGGAGGGTATTTACTTAATTTTGTTTTGACATTAGGAAACAGATTTTTTCCCTACCCAACAGATAAGAATTATATATTGTTTATTGAGGAATCAGATAAATTCCAATCGGTTCAGGATGTCAGTATGTTCTTAACTTGTATAGGACAAAGTCAGTTAATGGAACAAGTTACAGGGTTATTGTTTGGGCATTATTCGGATGAGGTTTCACCGCTGTTATTTGAAGTGCTGGAAAGATTCGGTAAAAAATATAGTATTCCGGTTGCTTATTGTGATGATTTCGGTCATGGCACCAACCATGCAATTTTTCCTATTGGAAGAAATGCGGTTTTGGATACTAAGAATAAAACATTGTTGTTTCAGTAGGGTGTATAGTATATGGGACACAAATCAATAAAAAAGATAACCGGGATAATCATCATCTCAATAGTAGCCGTATCAACACTTATATTTGGTGGTGTCGCAATAGCTCATTTGGTGGTTTTTTCAAGGGCAGATTATGATAAATATGATTCAGAATATTTTCTTGTATATGATGATATTGACAAGGAAAAATATCCGCGTGAGCAGATATTTGTGCAATCCGGAAAGAATGATATTTCTGCATTCCTTTATGCGGTTGATGATGCAAAGGGATTAATCGTGGTGGCACCCGGGCACAGAGATGCCAATGATATCAAACTATACGAAATACGATATTTTATTGACGCAGGATATTCGGTTGTGTCTCTTGACTATACCGGTTGTTATACAAGCAGTGGCAGCAGTATGAAAGGCTATAGCCAGAGTGTTTATGATGTTGATGCACTTCTTGATTTCATTGAGACAAATGAAAAATTTAAAGAACTGCCTATTTATCTCTTCGGTCATAGCATGGGTGCTTATGCAGTTTGTGCAGAACTTCAGTTTGAACACAATATTGAAAAGGTTGTTGCTGCGTCTGGTTTTGATACGCCTGAAGAGCAGTGGCAGTATTCGATAAAGCGTTATACCGGAATATTTTATCCAATAGTAAAACCGTTAAATTCGCTGTTCATTGCATTGAAATATGGTGATGATAAAGATTTATCCGCAGTTGATGGTATTAACTCGGTATCAATTCCTGTTCTGGTTATCAGTGCGGAAGAAGATTCCTTTTATGGTGGAAAGAGTCCGATTTATGAACGGCAGAATGAAATCGTTAATCCGAATTGTACCTTTATGCTTATGGATAAGGAAAATCATAATGGTCACTATGACTATTTTCTGACGGATGCTGCGATAGAGTATAAGGCAGAAAATCCGGAACCGCCTATCGATAAGGAATTGTATATGGAACATGATGCAGATATCATGAATATGATAATTGAGTTTTTTAAAAATTAATAATACATAAATGACTGAACAAACGGTGGGATTAATTCTGTTCAAGGAGATTAAGGATATGGAGGAAATACAGAAATTTTATACCGAGGATTGTAACGAAAGCCAGCGTTTGATTTCTCAATCAGGACAAATTGAGTACATTACAACTATGAAATATTTAAAAATGTATTGCCGACAAAATATGTCAGTTCTTGATGCTTGTGCAGGATGCGGCATTTACTCGTTTCCTCTCACTGATTTAGGCTGTAATGTGATTGCGGGTGATTTGATTGATATAAACGTAGAACATATAAGAAAAGAAAACGAAAGAAATCAAAAATTAAAAGATATATATCAAGGAAGTGTTTTGGATTTATCAAGATTTAATGATAGCAGCTTTGATGTTGTATTAAATTTAGGTTCTTATTATCATTTATGTGATGAAACAGACAGGGAAAAATCTTTGTCTGAAACATTAAGAGTGCTGAAAAATGGCGGAATATATATGATTGCATATGTAAATCGCTGTGCAAATTATATGGCACATTTTGAAGAAATGAAGGACAATTTTTCTTATCTGGTAAATTATATGAAAGAGGGACATATAGAGAATAGTACATTATTTTACTCAACTACTCCTGAGATGATAGAAGAAGATTTGAAAAAATATAATTTAAAATTACTTCATCATGTAGCAACGGACGGACCTATTTTTGTATATAGAGAAATAGTTGAACATATGAGTAAAAAAGATTTTAATGCATTTATGGATATTCATTTGAGTTTATGTGATAAAAGGAGCAATTTAGGATATAGTGAACATGGACTGATTGTAGCTCAAAAAGGAATATGCTAAAAGAATTTATGGAGGTATATAACAATGACTGAAAAAGAAAAAATGCTTGCAGGACAACTTTATGATCCATCTGATTCCGAGTTGACTGAGTTACGCTTGAAAGCACGTAAGCTGGCAAGACGCTATAACCTGACTGACGAGGATGAAAGTGAAAAACAATGTGAAATCCT
>CAMWMM010000066.1 GCA_947175285.1 uncultured Lachnospiraceae bacterium | reverse complement strand
CTTACTTTATAAATATTTCTCCATCAAATAAAAATCCCCTTTCCGCCAATGCGCCATACCCACATTATGATATCCGCATCGCTCGTACAGCTTTAAGGCATAAGGATTTTGGGTAAAAGCATCCAGCCTGACTGCCTCAATTCCCTGCGCCTTTAAGGTCTTTTCAATATGCTCCATCACCATGCCCGCGATTCCCTGATGCTGATATTTAGGATGAACGCACAGCCTATGCAGAACATAAAAAGATTTTGTCTCATCTTTCCATTTCCCGTTTTTGTATTCCTCATCAAACTCCTGACTTAAAACATAGATAACTGCCAATTCTCCCTTATCGTATCCTGCATACAAATTACCTGCTTCAATATCCGCCCGAAAATCTTCTCGCGTTGGATAAATTTCATCCCACTGCATGATACCCTGACTTTCCATTTGTACTATAGCGTCAGCCACCAATGCGGTGATGGCGTCCAAATCTTTTATTATTCCTTGCTGAAACCGTATATTCATCTCATAGACCTGCTCTTTCTCATCCTGCGATGTTTCAGTAACCTTTTATTTCATATGCCGTATAATCATGACTGTAATGATACCCCAACTTTTCAGCAAGTGCAACCGACCATTTATTTTGCGCATCCCAGCTTGGATACCAATCCCGACTTAAGCATTCCAAAATCAGCTTCGCTCCTGCCGCAAAAGCCAACCCCAGTCTGCGGTAATCCTCTCTCGTATCAATCTCTATTTCGATTCCTCCAAGGTATCCTGAGTACGAAGATGCACCGGAAACAATTTCATCCCCTTTCAAAATAATTGCGCCCAATCCATGCTTTTGATAAAACGCATAACTTTCGTATTGAGATACCCAGTCCCGGCACCAGGAAATCTCTTTACATTGCTCAAAAATCTGTTCATCTATCATTTTGACTTTATAAATATCTGGAAGTCCGTCAACAACCAACTGCAAATAGGTTTTATCAAAAATCTCCCAATATCGCCATTGCCGCCGTCGGATTCTCACTATGATTAACGTAGATATGCCCCATTACATTTTGCAGGCAGGACCAGATAAGCGTTTCCTGCCATCCGTCAAAGAGAGCTTCTATTTTATTTTTGTTGTGTTCGCTCATTTCGTAAATCATAGAAAAATCCTCATCTGCTCAACGCTCATTCATCTTATCTACTTCTTCTTTCGGTTTAACCGTCATTTCCGCCCATGCCGGTCTGAATCCGCTTTTGACCGCATTTCTTGCGGATTTTATATTACACCACGCACAGCAATAAAACGGAACCTTATCTCTCTTTATAATTTCCATTGCCAGTTTGCTTGTCAAAGATGATGCAATTCCTTTTCTGCGGTACTCCGGCAATACATCAATCCCAATCTGCCACATGGAATCACAGTCTGCCGAACACGCTGCAAGTCCGATTAGGTTTCCATGTTCATACGCCCCGACTCCCAATACATCCAGTTCTTTTCTGTCTTCACATAATGCGTTAGACCACTGTTTTGTATATAAATCCTGAAAATCCGTTTGTTCTAATATTCTTGTTTCATAAGAACATTCTAACGGCTTTAACACGTTTACATCAGGCAGAAAATATTCCGCCATAAAACATACCCGGAAACCTATCTGTTCAAACGCATCGTTCAGCACATGCATATTCGGTGTCTCAAAGCAGTGAGCGACATCATATTTTGACAGGTACGAATTTACAATATCATAATATTCCGGTTGAATGGATGCAACGATATTACTGCCATACGTCACCATGTCGCAGACAAACGGCAGCTTCAAGTATCTTCTTGCCTTTTCATCTTTTGCGGAATTGACAATGACATTTTCCGTTTCCCGAAAATCTTCCGCTTTACATTGCAAATCTATTGCCGACTGCTGCATTGCTACATTTAATATATCCTGATTTGTCATTTTGATAATATATCCCTTTCACTCCCTAAGTTATAGGGGCAAATATCCCTGCATTTATGGCAGGAAATTACCCAGGACTGCAATTCCTCATCATCTCCGAATGCATAATCCCAGCAATCCTGCTGATTCAATTCTTGTTCTTTCAAGGCATTAACAGGGCATGTTTCTACACATAAATTACAGTTATTGCAAATATTTTCTTTTAGTTCATCTGCCTCAAATTCCTGCTCGCATAAAACAGAACCTAACCAGACCATACTCCCGAATTCAGGCGTAATCAATAAAGAGTGCCGCCCTATTGTTCCCAGTCCTGCTGCCTGTGCTGCATGTTTTTGCGAAATAATGGAACGCCATCTATTTGTCCTTTTATCCCATACGCTCTCATTGGTAGGTATCGGTACGCAGACGATTCCTCTTTTTTCCATCTCTATACAAAAATCAAGCGCTATCGCATCCATTTTGGGGGTAATAGAATTTCGTACCCTTGTATAGGGAACCGGACTGTTGCAGTGCAGCGTTCCGACCGGAAATCTGCATCCGAAAGATATAACTGATTTACAGGACGGCATCACGTCTAGCGGATGAAAGCCCTGCGGGGCATCATCAAATCTGTCAATGGCTGCGATACCGCACAAGTCTGCACCAAGTGATGTCATGATTTGTTTGACGGTTTGGCTGGTTGTTTTTTCCATTTAATAAACTGCTCCTTTATTCTCTATTTATGTAAACACATTCATCAACAATATGTTTGAGAAATACATCCGAGCCCGCAGGCAAAAGTACCAATGCTCCTGATTCCGTCAAAGTTCTTAGTGCTTTAATTAATACTCCACACTTAATTGGAAAAGCTTTCTATTCCAGCCCATACGGAATAAATCTTTTCTTGTTACTTTCTTTTCATTAAAGTATATTTGCAAGTCACCAAAATCTACCCTGCCACCTAACAAATAGGAAAGATACATGCAGCCTTCTCCATATTCGCTTATTATTCCGTATATTTTTCCACTTTCAAAAGACAGGTCTGCATATCTCCAACTGTCAAATATCATTTTATCCAAATACGCCGAACCTTCTTTGTTTGAAATACATTTCGATGAGTCTATTTTAATTTCAAACATTTAAAGCTCCTTTGCTAATTTCATCTATAAATCTGTCTGCAATATACTCCGGCGACTCTGCCCAAAATCCATTCCTTACATCCTGCAATGTCTCATATGTTTTTGAATTGTAAAATTGCTCAATAATTTCTACAAATCCCTTATTTAACCTCTTCTGCAGTACGTCTGCTACCGCACGAATTTGAATACATACATTCATAGTAATATCTTTGCCATTAAATACATAAATTTCATTCATAAGCTTCTCTCCTAACCATTGTAAGGCAATTTAAGGCCTTTTCCGTATGAAATGATACCTGATTATTTACCTTATTATATTTTAATCGTTCTACTGCCTCATCAGCAGATAAAATATTTGTAATATATAACTGAATCGTTTCCATTGTGTTATCATCCGCTACAGGACCTATCACAACATCATTATCATGCTGAATCCCACCTTTTACACGATTCTCTTTGATAAATTCCAACCAATCTTTATTTAATGAGTCAAACCTTTGTATTTTTAAAGTATCTGATTGCTTAAAAAGATATTGATACACATAGTATTTCTTTTCCTTTTCTCGTAAACTTAATCGGTATGCCCACTCTTTCGCCTGCTGCTCCAATAAAGTTGTATAAAATCCCATTCCAAAATCTCTTCTGTTATGTGATTTTTCTAAAACTACCTTATCAAAATCAGAAACTGTTCCATGGAATAGAATTAACTCACTGGTTGTTTCTTCTATTGACTTATTCACAAACTCCATTACCTCATCAAAAGAAATCTGGTGAAGATACTCATGCTGTAAAATCATCTTTTCAAAAACCTGATGCTTATGAAACAGTTGAGTCACTTCCGATGGTAATAAGTGGTTCTTTGCTTCATATGTTTCCATAACCTGTATAAAAAGAAGTTCTGTATCTGATTGCATACTCATTTTAATATCTCCTCTTTCACAACCCTAAAATTCTCATCCAAATCCCCGGCTCCGTCAAGGACAATCAATGGACACTGTAAAAGCTTCTGCCATTCATCATGTTTTGCCTTGCTGCGCATGTCAATGCTGCCGGTATCATATTCCTTTGCCCACTCCAGAAATTCAAGATGACTCTCATACATATCCCCGCCGGGCGCAATCCTCTCACCGAATTTTTCCCGTTCCCGCTTTTTCAATCTTTCCATCCGTATGTTTGTATCAGTTACCAAACGTATCGCTAAATCAAAAAAAGAAATCAGTTCATCTCCCCAATCCACCAATGAGCCTGATATTACTACGTTTTTCGCCGATTCCATCTCCTCCCGCATCAGGCGGATACGTTCGCTTTTTTCTCTCTTTACGGTATATTGCGGATTGGTCGGCAGCCAGAAATAATCATCGGTATCCATGAATTTATAACCAAGTTCCTTACATATTTTTCTTCCCAGTGTCGATGTCCCCGACCCCGATGCTCCGTAAATGTGTATTATCATCTTTATAGCCTTTCTGTAAAGCATTATTCCACTAATCTTTTCTCACTTTTTGCAAATGCTGAAGCTGCATCCTGTACTCTGCCAGCTTGCACATCTTCATATCCCCCTTGTAATTTGGCATGAATTTCCTCAGTTGTCATCATATCAGCATTTAAAACCGTCGGAGCATTTGGAAGTGTTACTGCAAAAGGTATCCCACCTGTTAAAGATATTTGATTAAGGCACATGTCTATCGCTGTTGACATCGGAATCCCTAAACGCATCAGTACATCTTCCGCTCTCTGCTTCACTGTGGGATTTACTCTTAAATTTAAAGTTGCTGTTTTTTCCATGTTCATCATCTCCTTCAATTATATTGTAACGCTTTTGTCATTACTCGCCAAACATTTTTACTTAAATTACAAAATTTTATTCCATTGCCCTGATATGCTGTCGGCAATAAAAAAGAGGGATATTCTTTAATAAAGCAGATATCCCTCTCTGTTATTCTTACTATACACTTGACGCTGCCTAATCTTGAACTTCTTTTTTCACAACAAGATTTACATCATCAAGACCTGTTACATTTACATTGCGGTTTACTTTAGCGTCATAGGTATCAGCCTTGATAATTTCCGATAAATCGATTCCGGTAGCCTCTTTCATGCTTTCAAACAGCTTTGCCATAACGACAGGTACATTTCCGGCAACCTGATTTACGCCGTTTCCATCGCCATCGCCGCCTATAATTGTAATTTTATCAATCTGACCTAACGGCTCAGCAATCTTGGCAGCAATGTCAGGAAGTACCTTAATCATCATTTCAGCTACGGCAGCCTTATTATATTTTGCGTAAGCTTCAGCTTTACGTTCCATAGCCTCTGCTTCGGCAATACCCTTTGCCTGAATAGCAGAAGCTTCTGCTTCACCGACGGCGCGAATACCTTCTGCTTCCTGCTCTTTAGCAAAACGGTCAGCTTCTGCCTGAGCCTTTCTTGCTTCAGCTTCGCGCTGCGCTTCAAACTGCCTCGCCTCAGCGTCTTTTTGTCTCTGATAAAGAGCTGCATCGGCTTTTTGTTGTGCCGCATATTTGTCTGCCTCAGCCTGCTTTTTGACCTCTGCTTCCAAAGCGCGCTCTTTTACGGCAACCTGTTTCTGTTTAAGTTCAATTTCACGTTCCTGTCTTGCGATATCAGCATTGGCGGTGGTGATTTCGATTGTCTTACGCTGTTCCTCTTTCTGGATTTCGTATGCAGCATCCGCCATAGCTTTTTTGGTATCTGATTCCTGCTGCAATTCAGATTTTTTTATTGATAATTCCGTCTGTTTCTTAGCGATTTCAGTCTGTGATGAAACGGCTGCATCATTGGCTTCCTTATCGGCAGCGGCCTGTGCAACTTTGATATCCCTTTCGCTTTCTGCTCTTGCGATAGCAGCAGTCTTTTTGATTTTTACTATATTATCAATACCGAGGTTCTCTATAACATCATTTCCGTCTACAAAATTCTGTACGTTGAAACTGATTATGTCAAGTCCCATTGCTGCAAGGTCGGGCTCGGCGTTTTCTTTTACCAGATTGGCAAATTTCTGTCTGTCGGAAACCATTTCCTCAAGCTTCATCTTGCCTACAATCTCACGGACATTACCTTCCAATACTTCTCTTGCAACGCCAGCTATGTATTCCGTATTTTTGTTCAGGAAATTTTCGGCTGCCAGACGGAGTTTGTCAGGGTCATTACTTATTTTAATATTTACGGTGGCATCTACGTTAATATTGATGTAGTCGGCAGTCGGAACGGCATTGCTGGTTTTTACATCAATAGGAATAAGTCTTAAATTCAACTTATCCAAACGCTCAAGAAAAGGAATGCGGATACTCGCCTTGCCGATTACGATTGTTGACTTTTTCTTAAAACCGGAAATAATATAAGCCATATCCGGCGGCGCTTTCACATATCCAATCGCCATAAAAAGAATGAGAACAATTATTAATATTGCGATAACTATAAATGGTATCATGGTGTGCCTCCTGTATTATATTTATTATAGTTTATTTTACTGCAAAATTCGACAGATGTAAATTATAAGTGTTATAATATGAGCATCTCAAAATTTACCATAAAAATCACACTTGGAGGTTTTTCATGTACAGGGCAGCAATCTGCGACGACAATCCCGCCGATATTACCTATCTTAACACCATGCTGAAAAAGTGGGCGGATGATACCGGCACAGCAATCCAAATAGAAAGTTTTCCCTCTGCAGAAGCTTTTCTTTTTCAATATGAGGAGAATAAAGCTTATGACATTCTTTTTCTCGATATTGAAATGGGTGAAGTGAGCGGCATGGAACTTGCGAAAAAAATACGCCGGGAAAACCGCACCGTTCAGATTATTTTTATTACGGGATATATGGAATATATCGCGGAGGGCTATGACGTAGAGGCGCTACACTATCTGTTAAAACCCGTAACAGAAACGAAACTGCGGGATGTCCTTGTGCGGGCAGTGGATAAACTCAGACATAAAGAGAAAGAATTATATTTTCATAATACCGACGGCAGTATGATACGGATTCCTCTCTATGAAATCCGTTATCTTGAAGTACGGAAAAATTATGTTACAATTCATGCAAAAGAAGATTATACAATCAAAAAAACATTGCATGAACTGGAAGAAGAGCTGGATGAAAGTTTCTTCCGCACGGGACGCTCTTTTATTGTCAATTTAGCATTTGTAAAAAAAGTTACAAAAACACAGATATCTTTAAAGGACGAAAACACTATTCCGCTTTCACGGAATCTGTACGAAGCCATCAACCGTGCCATCATAAAATATTTCTAACACTCTAAGTTCGCGGAGCATGAAAAAATGGAGGATTACCATGTATTTTCTGGATAAAATAATAGATAAAAGAATTGCGGAATATCAAAGCAATCTTCTTGCCACACACTATGCCGAAGTGGAGAATATGTATCGCCAAATCAGAGGGTGGCGGCATGATTACCGTAATCACATTCAGGTTTTGAAAAGCTATGCTGCTATGGAAGACCTGGCTTCACTGAACCGTTATCTGGAAGAATTGGACACCGATTTAAACACGGTAGATATGGTGTTAAAAACAGGCAACGCGATGACGGACGTTATCTTAAACAGTAAAATCTCTCTTGCCAAATCAAAGAAAATCCCTGTAACCGCAAATGCCCATGTGCCTGTCGCACTTACCACTTCGGAAATTGATTTATGTATTATCATCGGCAACCTTTTCGACAACGCGATTGAGGCATGCATGGCTCTGCCGGAAGAAGAACGGATGATTCGCGTCCATATGGATATGAAAAATACGCAGCTTTATATGTCTTTTACAAACACAACCGCCCTGAAAAAGCAGAAAAAAGAAAACGGAAGATTTTTTACAATCAAAAGAGCAGGACATGGCTATGGTCTGGTTCGCATTGACATGATTATCGAACGCTGTCAGGGCTATATCAGCAGAAACAGTGAAGACGGCGCTTTTACAACTGAAATCCTGCTACCTCAGTGAAAATTACAACGCTGCCCTCCCGCGGAAAAATCCGGTTTGGTACATTTCGTCCCCCCGTACGCACATTTCATCCCCGACATGCACGTACGGGGGCTTTCCATGCTACACTGAGCTTAAAAGCTGATACAGCTTTGCCCAAATATCGCAGGCTGAGCAAGAATGGAGGATTATTGATGAAAAATAAGACAAAATACGGCATTATAAACAATTCTTTGTTTATGTTCAAAACAGCATTCGAGAATGTTCCTAACGTTCCGTTGCTTACCTTATTTCAGGCTTTGCTTGCCGTAGCAATTTACGTACTGGAGCTCTACGTCGCTCCCACTATTTTGAAAAGACTGGAAATTCATTCTTCCCTTAAAGAACTTCTCTTTACAATCTTATTCTTTACATTAGGGATTATGGGTGTTTCTGCACTTAACGCTTACTTAAAACCAAATCTTATATTCGGCAGATGCGAGCTTCGTTCCGCCATTTCCTGCATGCTCTTTAGGAAAGCGGGGACATGCTCTTATCCGTTTCTCGAAAATCATGACTTTAACAAACTGCTCTCAAAGGCGCAGGAAGCAACTGCATCAAATGAGGCTCCGGTAGAAGATATCTGGAATACTTTTGCAAAGCTTCTGCAAAATCTTCTGGGTTTTTTGATTTATCTATATCTTCTCACTAATGTTGACTGGCTTATTATCACAGTCACCACTGTTGCTGCTCTTATCAGCTATTTTGTCGGCAGCCGCTTAAACGGATGGGGTTATCGTCACAGACAGGAAGAATCAGATATCATAAACCGTTTTAATCATATCCGAAGCAAATGCAAAGACCGTTATCTGGCAAAGGATATCCGCATTTTCGGAATGGAAGAATGGCTGCGGGAACTTTTACAAAAATATCTAAAACTTCATCAGGATTTTTGCTTTAAAAGAGAAAAAATATATCTTATTGCAGATTTTACCGACCTTGGACTCAGCATTTTACGAAACGGATTTGCCTATGCCTACTTATTGCATATGGTTCTAAACGAGCAGTTAAGCGCTGCAGAATTTCTGTTATATTTTACGGCGGTCAGCGGATTTACCGCATGGATTAGCGGCATCATGGAAAATCTTTCCACGCTTCATAAGCAGAGCATTGATATGGTTCCCTTACGGGAAATGATTGATTATCCGGAAGTTTTCTCTCTGGATGAGGGTGAATCACTCGTTCCGGTTCAGAGTACTTCCTATACGATTGAGCTGCGGGATGTCAGTTTTCGTTATCCGGAATCCGGGAAAGTCATCTTTTCTCATTTGAATCTGACGATTCATGCTGGAGAGAAACTTGCCGTGGTAGGTCTCAACGGAGCGGGAAAAACAACGCTTGTTAAACTTATCTGCGGCTTTTATGTCCCTGATGAAGGAGAAGTTCTTTTAAACGGCATCAATATCAAAACATACAGACGAAGAGATTATTATCTTCTCTTTGCCGGTGTATTCCAGAGTTTTTCTCTTCATGCAGACAGTATTGCCGTAAATGTCGCACAGACTGACAAAGACATAGATATAGACAGGGTATGGAATTGTCTGGAACAGGCAGGCATCAAAAATAAAATTGAAAATTTGCCAAACGGCATTCAAACTCATCTTGTAAGAGATGTTTATGAAGATGCAACGGAGCTTTCCGGCGGAGAACTGCAAAGACTTATGCTGGCAAGACTTCTCTATAAAAACAGTCCCGTTGTCGTACTTGATGAACCGACCGCTGCGCTGGATGCGATTGCCGAAAGCGATATTTACATGCGTTACCACGAACTGACGAAAGGACGGACTGCTGTTTTCATCTCTCACAGGCTTGCCTCTACCCGCTTTTGCGACCGTATTCTGCTGTTGATGGACGGCGGTATTGCGGAGGAGGGTACACATAAAGAACTGATGCGCCAAAACGGCGCTTATGCAGAGCTTTTTGAAATACAGAGTAAATACTACAGGCAAGGAGTTCAGGAAGACAATGGTTAACAGTAAAGAAGTATCATGGAAAGAAGCATATATTTTAACTAAAAGGGCATTATCCCTCTGGCTTCGGGAATGTCCGATGCTCTTTGTATCGACAGGGCTATATTCGGCACTTACAGCATTGATTCCCTATCTGACCCTTTATTTTTCCGCCCGTATTCTAAATGAGCTTGCCGGAGCAAAGAGAGCGGATATATTACTGCGGCAGGTTATTATTCTCCTATCCGCAGAAGCTGTTGCACTAGCGCTAAAAGCTGTTATTTACCGATGGGAAAACACCTTATCCTCTGATTTGTTTTTCTATTTCGACAAAATAACTTCCAATAAACTACTGGCATTGGACTTTTGCTCCGCAGACGATACCGCTACTTACGAACTGCGGGATAAAATACACCAGATGGAACGATGGAATGGCTACGGATTTCATCGTGTTTACTATATCTTTCAACATTTTCTGGAAGCATTTTTCCGCGCAGCAGGTGCGGTGGCTCTCTCCGTTTCTCTTTTCACGCGAAAAGTACCGGAAGAAGCAGGATGGCTTGTCATGCTGAATAAACCCGTTTTCATAATATTGCTGGCGCTTATCATGACAGGCATCACCATTCTGTCTCCCTATCTGGAATTACTTGGAGATGACTATTGGAATCATGTGGATATTGCATCAGGAAACCTTCTCGGTTCTTACTATGTCATCAAAATGATGGAATTACCACCGGCATTGGATGTCCGCATGTACAGGCAGGATGTTTTGGGCTTAAAGTATTATCAGGATATTACCACTCGTATTTTCGGCATGAAATCCCAAATTGCCCGATACGGCAAAGGAAAAATGGGAATCTGCTATGCGCTTGCTGCCGCTGTCACTAGAATCTTCATGGGAATTTCCTATCTGTTTGTGTGTTTAAAAGCATGGGGCGGCGCATTTGGTATCGGCTCGGTAACACAGTATATCGGTGCAATCACATCTCTTTCCCAGGGGCTTTCCGCAATCTTCACTGCAGCAGGAGAAGCGAAAATAAACAGCGTACCGCTTAAGACAGTATTTGAATTTTTGGACATTCCGAATGACATGTATCAAGGTTCCCTAACCGTGGAAAAGCGTTCTGACAGAAACTATGAAGTAGAATTTCGCAATGTAAGTTTCTGTTATCCGCACTCGGAAACTTATGTTTTAAAAAATATCTCCTTAAAATTTAAAGTGGGAGAACGACTTGCCGTAGTAGGCGAAAACGGCTCCGGCAAAACAACTTTTATTAAACTGCTGTGCCGTCTCTATGACCCTACGGAGGGAGAAATTCTGTTAAACGGCATTAATATCAGAAAATATAATTACAAGGAATATATGAATATTTTCTCTGTCACTTTTCAAGACTTTCAACTGCTCTCTTTTACACTGGGAGAAAATATCGGAACCGGAAAAGTTTATGACAGGGAAAAAGCCAATGAATGTATCGAAAAAGCCGGACTTGCTGCAAAAGCTTCTTCTCTTCCGAACGGACTCGATACCTATTTAAATAAGGATTTCGATGAAAGCGGTGTGCACATCTCCGGCGGAGAAGCACAGAAAATTGCAATAGCAAGAGCGCTTTACCGCGACGCACCTTTTATTATTCTGGATGAACCGACCGCTGCGCTCGACCCGATAGCAGAATATGAAATTTATACAAAGTTCAATGAAATTATAGGTGACAAAACTGCAATTTATATCAGCCACAGGCTTTCCTCCTGCCGCTTCTGTGATGAAATTCTTGTATTCCAACAGGGAAGCGTTGTTCAACAGGGTAGCCATGAAACGCTGTTAACACAAAAGGATGGAAAATACTGTCAGCTTTGGAATGCGCAGGCGCAGTATTATATAGATAAGCAGAATACTTATTAGACACTGGCAAAAGCAGAGAAGTACATATTTACCTCTCTGCTTTTCTCATTGTTTTTATAAATATTGTTCTCTGAGGGTTTCTCCCTCTTCGCTTACGTTTGTTTCACGCACTATTTTGCGGATGTAAAGGAGATTCCCCGGCGACATACTTAACTCATCCACGCCAATGGAGAGGAAAAATTTACTCAATTCCGCATCTGCGCCTAATTCACCACAGATACCACACCAAATATTTTCCTTATGTGCATTTTCCACTGTCATGGCAATCATACGTAAGACAGCCTGATGGTGCGCATCATAAAAATCATCAAGTTGTTCGTTCTGACGGTCAATCGCTAATGTATACTGTGTCAAATCATTGGTGCCGATACTAAAGAAGTCTACTTCTTTTGCCAGTATGTCACTAATCATGACTGCTGCCGGTGTTTCAATCATAATGCCCTGTTCCGGATTACCGAACGGCACGCCCGCCTGTGTCAATTCCGTTTTCACTTCTTCTACAATCTGTTTAATCTTTCTGATTTCGGACAAAGAAGTAATCATCGGATACATAATCGCAATTTTTCCAAAAGCACTGGCACGGAATAATGCCCGAAGCTGTGTCTTAAAAATTTCCGGTCTGGTTAGACAGATACGGATAGCACGGCATCCCATAGCCGGATTTTCTTCTTTCGGCAGTTCAAAATAATCTGCCTGTTTATCGGCTCCGATATCCAGTGTGCGGATAATCACGCGTTTTCCTGCCATCGTTTCCGCCACGGCACGATAAATCTTTAACTGTTCTTCCTCAGTCGGATAGGTATCGCTCTCCAGATAAAGGAACTCACTGCGGAATAACCCGATTCCTTCCGCATCATTTTCCAATACCAGTGAAAGATCCTTATAATTACCGATATTGGCGTACAGCATTAATTTTTTGCCGTCTAATGTTACCGTCTCTTTTCCTTTCAGCGTCTGCAACAGCTCTTTTTTTGTCTGCAATGCATCATATTTTTCCTGCATTTTGGCAAGGGTTTCTGCATCCGGTTCCACATAAAGTTCCCCGGTATCTCCGTCTACTACTGCCTGCTTTCCGTTTAATGAAGCATCCAATGAAACCGGCGTTCCGATTAATGCGGGGATTCCTATAGTTCTTGCTAAAATCGCCGTATGAGAATTGGTAGAGCCATGCACCGTTACAAAAGACAGCACTTTTGATTTATCCATCTGAACCGTCTCACTCGGCGCCAAATCATCTGCTACAACTATAACCGGCTCATCTGTCGTTATTCCGTCTGCTTCCTGTCCGGACAAAATAAGAAGCACCCTTTCGGAAACATCCCGGACATCCGCAGCACGCCCTTTCATATAATCATCATCCATTGCTGCAAACATATTGGCAAAGTTATCGCTTGTCATAGCTACTGCATATTCTGCATTAATCTGCTGCGTACGTATCATATTTTCTGTCGATTCAATATAATCATCGTCCTGCAGCATCATTTGATGAATTTCAAAAATAGCGGCATTCGCAGCTCCTACGGCAGCCAATGATTTCTCGTACAGTTTTGCAAGCTGTGCAATTGCCGTATCTTTTGCATCCTGAAACCGCTTTACCTCTGTTTCAGTATCTTCTATGTGTTCCCGTTTCACCTGCAGATTTTTTTTGCTGTAAATGTGCAACTTTCCGATAGCAACACCGCCAAATACACTTTTCCCATGATAGATTTCCATTCCAACACACCCTCTCTGCTTCTTATTTACAGATTTTCTTTCAAAAATGCTTCTAATGCCGCTGCTGCTGCCTCTTCATCCTCACCTTCAATCTGTACCGTAATTTCCATGCCCTGCTTTACTCCAAGACCCATTAACCCAAAAAGTTTTTTCGCATCCGCTTTCTTCTCATCCTTAATAATGGTTACGGATGACTGATATTCTTTGGCTGCTTTCACCAATTCTCCTGCCGGACGTGCATGAATTCCCTCTTTGTCTGTAATAACGTATGTAAATTCTTTCATTGTAATAACCCTCTTCCTTTCATGATATTATTCATTTTTTAAAGTTGCAAAAACCTGTTCTACTTCTTTTTTTGTTGCTAAAAATTCAGAAAAAGCACTGGCGCTTCCGGTAGAAAGTCCCATCCGGAACGCATAATCATAATCGCCCTTTTGCGCCCATCCCGCCAGAAAACCTGCTACCATGGAATCACCGGCTCCTACTGCATTTACCAGTATTCCCT
>CAMWMM010000065.1 GCA_947175285.1 uncultured Lachnospiraceae bacterium | reverse complement strand
TCCTCAATCCGGAGGTTCTCTTTTTTATGCCGGAAAAAGTCATAGCATAAATTGCGCGCAATAATCAGAAGATATCCCTTTAGATTCCTATATTGATAGGAATCAACATATCTTATAAATTTCAGAAATACCTCCTGCGTAATATCATAAGAATCCGTCTCATATCCCGTCAGATAAAAGCAAAAACGGTAAATCTCATCATAATACTTATCAATAATGATACTAAGCGCTTCTTTATTTCCATTATGAACTTTCCGGATTAGTTCTTTGTCTGTCACTTGCTGCCTCTTTTCCTTTTGTAAAACGTCTTACATATAAATAACGTTTCTTTTATTAAAAAAGTTTAAAAAAAATCGAGTGCCGACGCACTCGATTTTTACTTGAATATTATCTTTTAAATGGACTGTTTTAAATCCTGAGCGAGCATGAAAATATTTTCCAGAATGCTTCTTGTCTGTTCCATATCCTTGACAGTATTTGCAAAGGCATCCAAACTCTCCGTAGAAGAAGCAGCCACCTCTTCACTGGTTGCGGAAAGCTGGGAAATATTATCGGAAATTGTACTGGTAGATACCAGAATACCTGCTATAATTTCTTCCGTATTCTTAATATTCTCCACAAGTTCCGTAACTTCTTCATCGACTCTTTCAAATTTTTCTCTTGTATTCTCAATCAGTTCATTTTGTCTTGTAACAGAAGCCACTGAATTTCCAATACTTTCGTTCGCCTGTTTTGTATCTTCATTTAATTCCGAAATAATACTTGTAATATTATTGGAAGCTTCTTTTGTCTGCTCCGATAACTGCCGGATTTCTTCCGCAACTACTGCAAATCCCTTACCGGCTTCTCCGGCACGCGCCGCCTCAATGGAAGCGTTTAAGGCAAGCAGATTTGTCTGATTGGAAATGCTTAAAATATCGCCGACAAAACTCTGTACTTCCTCTACTTTAGCCGTAAGTCTTTCAATTACCTGTACGGTAACATTACTTGCAGATTCCACATTTAATGCCTGTTCCTTCAGTTCTCTTACTACCTTGGAGCCTTCACCTACCATAGCATCCGTACTCTGAGAAACTTCTAACATTCTCTTCGTTCCCGCTTCGGCTTTATCCATACTTTCCTGGATATCCGCACACATTGCAGCCTGGTTTTGAATCGCCTCCGCCGTACTCTCCGTACTATCCACAATATTGCCCATAGCAAAATTACTGGTATCAATACTTTCCTTCAGATTCTTTAACATTTCCATCGCACTCTCAAAATGCTCTGAAATATTTTCAGCAACAAGCGCCATCTTTTTATTGCTCTCTTCCTGTTTCACAGCCGCCTGTCTGATATCATCCATATTCTCTTCATTAAAACGAAGCCGGAGCGATACGACACGGATAGAAGCAAATGCCGCAAGTACCATTACTATTATTGCAATTACCAGACTCTCCATAGCATTCTGTTCGCCACTTGCAATACACTTAACAAACCGGATTATGACTATCAATATAGTTACGACGTTCCCGCAGATAATGAGTCGGCGATTCAAATACGCGATTGCCGCAAACATAATCGGCAGTGCATACGGCCATGTATTCACCGTAGTACCAACCAGACTGACTACCGCATAAACACAAGCGGCACATCCCATCATAACCGTTCCGCATATTTTTTTCGTCCTGCTCGTAAGATAAACTACTGTAATAATAACCATTGCAATTACGGAAGAAATAAGCTGTGCCCATGTATTCCACGATGAGCCGCTGGAAAGCGCCCATAATAACATTGATATTCCGATATACCCGAGTATCACCATAACAATCGGATATATTGCACCATTCACCCTTTTGTATTGTTCTTCTGTCATTTTTTTTCCCCCTATCTTCTCTTTGTATTTTACATTCGTAAAATTTTACATCTGTAAAATTTTTCACCTATTAATATTATAATCCCTAATAATACATTTGTACAAACTATTTATTTCTTTTTTTCATTTTTAATTACACAAAATGTAAAACTTGCATTCTCCAGAAGGTTTCCGGTTTCATCCGTAATTTTTACATCGTATACCGCCAGGGTTTTTCCCTGTCTGACGGCATCCGCCTGACAATATATATATTCTATCCCTGCTGCCGGAAGCAAAAAATTCATACTGCCTGATACGGTTACAACCGGATTCCCATACGTACAGGCAGCGGCGCCCGCAATAATATCGGCAAAAGAATACAGGCTTCCGCCATGCAGTGCTCCATACGGATTTTTAATCTGTTCGGACACTTCCATTTTTCCCTTGCAATGCCCTAACGAAATTTCTTCAATCTTAATGCCTAATAACTTCACGTACTCATTATTATCCAGCATGTCCATTACTTTTCTGCAAGTATCCTGCTCCATTCTGAAATCACACCTTTCTTTCAATCTATCTATTATAGTATCACGTGAATTGTAAATCGAAATGCAACCCTTTCGGCTTCAATTCAACATAAATCTTTGTTAATGAGTTATATCTGCCAGATGGTTGCATTCCGGCTTACAAAAGATTGTTGTGTTTATATGATGTTTTCATTTATCCTATAGCTGTTGGCGACGGATAAGGAGGACATCATGTCAAAATTTTTTACCTATGAAGAACGCCTTACCCTTCAAAAGAATCTACGGGATAGTAAATCTTTGAAGTCTATTGCAATAGAATTGGATAAAAACCCAACTACCATTTCAAGAGAAATAAAAAAATATTCTTCTGAAGTTGCAACAGGTTATCCCGGATTTCCGTACAATGCATGTAAAAACCGAATGAACTGCAGAAAAAAGGATATCTGCAAAAAAGACTGTACCCGTAAATCTGTTTCATACTGTAAGCTGTGCAAAGAATGTAATGAGCACTGCAGCGACTTTGTACTTGAGGTCTGTGCCGCCAGATTCAGACCGCCATACGTTTGTAATGGGTGTACTGCCATTGGCAAATGCAGCTTAATGAAGACGATCTATGATGCAGAGCATGCCCATATAGCAGCACATAACGCGATTTCTGAATCAAGAAGCGGTCTATGTGTTTCAGAAAAAGAGATTGCAAGATTAAATGCAGTCATCAGCCCGCTTGTGAGACAGGGACAGTCAGTCCACCAGATTTATATCGAACATGAGGATGAATTAATGTGCAGTGAAAAAACAATTTATAACTACATTGATGCCTGCCTTTTTGATGTCAGAAACATCGACCTCCCAAGAAAAGTACGTTTCCGTGAGCGTTATAAAAAGCCTGAGTTCAAGGTTGATAAGAGCTGTCGTATTGGACGAAGTTATAAAGAGTTTGAACACTTCATTGAAAAAAATCCGGATACACCCGTTGTTCAAATGGATTCGGTAATCGGAACTGCCGGTGGTAAATGCTTACTTACAATTCATTTCGTTGAATCAAGTTTCATGCTTGCATTTTTGCGTGATGCGAATACCTCCCAGACAGTGATTGATATTTTCAATGCCATGGACAGGATTCTGGGGTCTGAGCTTTTTGAAAAACTTTTTCCGGTTATACTGACGGATAACGGAAGTGAATTCTCAAATCCAAGAGCATTAGAATACCGCGAAAAGACTCCAAAAGGTTTTTCGTGCCACAGAACTAACGTATTTTACTGTGATGCCGGAAGTCCTTACCAGAAAGGTGCAATTGAAGTCAATCATGAGCTGGTAAGACGTATTTTACCAAAGGGTACAAGCTTCGACCATTTAACACAGAAAGATATTTTTCTGATGATGAACCACATTAATTCTTATAAAAGAAAAAAGCTGAATAATCGCAGCCCATACGAAACATTCAGCTTCTATCATGGAGAAGATGTTTTGGAAAAATTAGCATGCCGTCAGGTTGCCGCCAAAGACATCATGCTGAAACCTAATCTTCTCAAAAAATAAAATACAGAACCCGGTCGCCAACACCGTACTGAAAGTAAATAAGCAGGTGACAGGGGTGGATTCTCCGATTACAAATTTAATCGAGAGAGGATTGGCCTCCGTTTGGCGTGTTCAAAAAATATCATACAACGAAAAAAACATTTTGTACAGACTGCATTTCGGTTACAAAAGCTGCATCTCGTTTACAAAAGTGGCATTTCGAGTACAAAAGCTGCGTTTCGCTTACAAATATTTAATTGTCAATTTACAAAACTGCATTTCGAATTACAAAGTTGCATCTCGGAATGCAACTCAGCCTATTATAGTATCACAAGAGAGCCTTTTCATCTCCATTATTGTATAATAACAAATATTTATTGAAAAACAATAAATATTTGTTGACATTCAAAATCACTTGTGCTATATTATGGAAAAGACCAAAATAGAGGAGGTTTTTATGAAAGATAAGCTTACCTTATATACAAAATATTTACTGGACTTTATGTGTTACTCCGGTATTTTTGTCATCATCACCCTGCCGTTTAGTATTAAATTTTACGGAAAATATAATTCTTATTTTAAGAACAATTATTATTCCCTGCTCGTTGTTTTTTTTCTGTCAGGCATTTTTGCCGTACTTATTATCAACGAGTTGCGTAAAATGTTCCGCTCCGTATTAAACGATGACTGCTTTATCAGAGAAAACGTAGTTAGTCTTGAAAAAATGAGTACCTACAGCTTCTTTATCTCCGTTATTATGGCATGCCGGCTTTTCATCTATATAACGCCAGCCGTTCTTATTTTGATTCTGGTGTTTGTGATTGCAGGCTTATTCAGCAAAGTGCTTGCACAGGTATTTGACAAGGCAGTCACCTACAAACTGGAAAATGACTTAACAATATAGAGAAAAGGAGCATAAGAATCAATGGCAATTATAATCAATTTGGATGTTATGATGGCAATGCGGAAAAAAAGCCTGACAGAACTGGCAAATGAAGTTGATATTACGCTTGCCAATCTGTCTATCCTGAAAAACAATAAAGCAAAAGCAATTCGTTTCTCAACGCTGGAAGCAATCTGCAAGGCGTTAAACTGCCAGCCCGGCGATATTATTCAATATACTGCAGATATTGAAGAAGAGGAAACGGATTCCTCAAACTAAAAACATTTTGAAAGGAGATTATTACATGAACGAACAAAACATAGGAAATTTTTCCCAAACACCAGCTAATGCATACCCCGTAAACAATTATTTTCATCAAGAGGAGGGAAAAACAAATGAAATAAAAGAAGAAACACCCATGACAAAACAGATGAAATTTCAGTTTTCTTTTTTTGGTCTTGCCAGTATGGTATATGCTCTTTTTTACGCATTTTGCCTGTATAAAAATGCTTCCGGAATTATCTACCCTTTTTTCGTCGCAGGAACCCTTTGCTATTTCTTCTTATCTATGAAAAAGTTAGGGGTTCCATACAAAAAAGGCAGTCTTTTTTATGTGATTAGCATTATTTTACTTGGTATATCCAACTGCTGCACCACTTCCGTACCGCTTTTAAATATGAATAAACTTGGCATTTTTCTTTTATCTTTTATATTAATGCTGCACACCATCTATCAGGATACGGACTGGAATCTTCCAAAATATGTGACGGCAATTCTGCGTACAATTTTAAACTCCATTGTCTGCATTTTTTCTCCTTTTCATGACATGGCTTCTTTTTTTGATGCCAAAAAACAGGAAAAAAGCGGCAAAAAAGACTATTTTTTCTATATTATGCTTGGAATTGCCATTTCCATACCGGTGCTTGCTATAATTATTATGCTGTTATGCAGCGCAGATGTCGTCTTTGAAAATATCATGAAAAGTTTATTTTCTTTTGATATTTCATTTACCGATATCATTAGAGTTATTTTATTAATTGCTGTAGTCTTTCTTGCATCCTATGCTCTTTTATCCGCATTATGTAAGAAAACCGTAAAAGAAGAAGTTTCGGACAATAGAGTTTTAGAACCTATTATTGCAATTATCGTAACCGGAATGCTCTCTGTTGTTTATCTTATGTTCAGCATGGTACAGATTTTATATCTTTTTATCGGCAAAATGAAACTGCCGGAAGGTTACACATACTCTGCATATGCCAGACAGGGATTTTTCCAACTATTGGCAGTCTGCATTATCAATCTGATTCTTGTGCTTGCCTGTTTAAGCTTTTTTAGGGATAATATGATATTGAAAATAATTCTTACGGTAATCAGCGGATGCACTTTTATCATGATTTTATCCAGCACCCTTCGGATGATTATGTATATTAAAGGATATAATTTGACTTTTCTCAGGATTTTTGTTCTGTGGGCACTTGCAGTTATTTTTCTGTTGATGACAGGAGTTACCATTTACATTCATTTTCAACGTTTTCAGCTGTTTTTCTATAGTGTAGTTATTACTACCGTATTTTATATAGGTCTTTCTTTTGCTCATCCGGATTACTGGATTGCCCGCTGCAACCTGGATCCGTCTCTTATTAATAATCCGGAAGTAAGCAGCAAAGGATTGTATCTTTATATGAATTTGTCTGCTGATGCTGCCCCGGTTATTTTAGATGCATCTAAAAACCCGGATTTGCTGATTGATATACAAACGATGAAAGAACTTGCCGCACTAGACTATAAATATCTCTATGAAGAATATTCTTCCGAGAAATATCGTGAAGTAGAAAAGCATATCAAGGAAGTCATGAGAGATTCTTACGATTCCGATTATTGGGTATATGTATATCATTATTATCAGGATATTTATAAACAATCCAATGAAATGAATATCAGAAATTTCAACTTTTCCATATTTTTTGCTGAAAGAAGCGCAGGGCTGTAACCTGCGCTTTCCTTTTTTATTCCGCCTGCTTCTGCATTTCACGAATAACACTGAAACCAATCGGCACCGATATTATCAGTGTTAAAACATCTGAAACTGCCTGACAGATTTCTACGCCTGTCAGTCCTAAAAAATGCGGCAAAATCAAAATAAGCGGAAGAAAACAAAGTCCCTGCCTTGCCGATGCTACAATAGATGCTTTTAACCCCTTACCGATAGACTGTAACATCATATTACACATAACAATCCATGCGTTGAGTGGAAAAGCAATTACCTGATACCGCAAAGCCGCCGTTCCGACCGTGATAACATCAGCATCTTTTCGGAATAAGGATACAAGTCCCGGTGCGAAAGCGAATCCCGTAATGCCAACTACAATCAGGAACAGAAAGGCATATTTTACACAAAACCAAAACGCTTCCAAAACCCTTTTATATTTTCCTGCGCCGTAGTTAAATCCGCACACCGGCTGAAATCCCTGCCCGAATCCAATCAGAGCGGAATTGGCAAACATTGAAATTCTTGATACGATGGACATTCCTGCAATCGCAGCGTCTCCATACATACCTGCCGTATGATTCAAACAAATAGTAGCTACACTTGCAAGCCCCTGTCTGCACAAAGAAGGCATTCCGCCCCGTATTATTTCTTTATAGAAATGAATACTCGGTTTGAAATTGCGGAAACGGATTTGCATATTTCCCCCTCTTCTTATCATGATAAGAAGAAGAACAAAACTGACATACTGACTGACAGTTGTTGCGATTGCCGCTCCGGCGATTCCGAGATTACACACAAGAATCAAAAGCGGATCCAAAACCATATTGAGTACTGCTCCGGAAACGATTCCGATCATGGCATAAAAAGCGCTTCCCTGAAAACGCATCTGATTATTTAATACCAAGGAGGAAGTCATGGCAGGTGCACCAAGTAAGATAATCCCTAAATATGTAACCGTATACGGCAGTATTGTTTCCGTAGAACCTAACGCATAAGCAAAAGGTTTGACAAAAATCAGACAAACTACCATTAAAACAACGCCTGCCATAAATGCGGAAAAAAATCCGACTGCTGCCATTTTTTCCGCTTCTTCTGTTTCTTTTGCTCCCAGTTTTCTGGATATGTAGTTGCCGGAACCATGCCCGAAAAAAAAGCCGACCGCCTGAATAATCGCCATCAGTGAAAAAACAATACCGACTGCGGCAGTTGCTTGTGTATTTAATTTTCCTACAAAAAAAGTATCTACCATATTATAAAAAGAAGTAATCAACATACTTAAAATGGTAGGTCCCGCCAGAGTGCACACCAACTTTTTTACCGGCGTTTCCAGCATATAAACTCTTTTTTCTTCCGCACTTGTAAAATTCATAATTATCATACCTTTCTGTCTATAAAATTATAAACCTTACAAAAAAAGAAAACAAGCGAACAAAAACATATTTTGGGGTATACTAATTAAGACAATAATAAATAATATAGGAGGGTTTTTTATGAACACACAAGCTTTTTACAAATTATCTTATGGTCTTTTCGTTGCTGCCACAAAAGCAGACCAGAAAATGAACGGATGTATTATCAATACCGTTACACAGGTAGCAGATAATCCGAAACGTATTATTCTTGCAATTAATAAGCAGAATCTTACCTGTGAACTGGTACAAAAATCCGGAACTGTTTCCATTTCTGTTCTTACGGAATCCGCACCGTTTTCTCTTTTTCAGACTTTTGGATTTCAAAGCGGCAGAGAAGTTGATAAATTTGTCGGTGTTTCTTTTGCAATCACCAAACAGGAGCTTCCTTATCTGACTGAGCATACGAATGCTTATTTTGATTGTAAAGTATTAAATTCTTATGATTTAGGTACTCATATGATGTTTCTTGCAGAAGTAATGGACGCGGATGTTCTTTCCGATGAAAAAGAAATGACCTATTCTTATTATCATGAATTTGTAAAACCGAAGCCTGAATCTGCGGAATCTGCTCCGAAAAAAGGCTGGCGCTGTACAGTATGCGGTTATATTTATGAAGGAGAAGAACTTCCTCCTGATTTTATCTGCCCTTGGTGTAAACATGGAGTTGAAGATTTTGAAAAGATAGTGTAAATTTAAAAAACACCAGTATTTTCAACAATGCAACCCAAAGTTGTCATTAATAAACTTAAAAGCAACATAAAATTTGTAGAGTTTACATTCCTAATTTTATAAGATACACCTAACAAGTGCATAGCACAAAAACAAGAAAGGAATAAAAAAATGAGTTTAGGTGAAAATTTACAGTTTCTTAGAAAAAAAGATAACATTACACAGGAGCAGTTAGCAGAAAAACTGGATGTTTCAAGGCAGTCCATTTCCAAGTGGGAATCTGATACCACTTATCCGGAAATGGACAAGCTGATGCAATTATGTCAGATGTTTCATTGCAGTATGGATGATTTACTGCAAAAAGATATCAGTGCACTCTATGTAGAAGACAATGCGCAATATGATAAGCATATGAATATATTCAGTAAAATGACAGCTTTGGGAGTTGGTCTTATTTTATTGGGTGTCTCTGTTATGTTGTTTCTTGAAGGAATCGATGTAGGGGGAAGTATCAATGATGAGATTTGTACTATGGCATTTTTCATTTTCCTTATCATTGCTGTCGCTATTCTTATTATCGCAGGACTGCAGCATGCTGCCTTTACAAAAAAGAATCCTTACATAAAAAATTTCTACAATGAAAATGAAGAAAATATTTTTAATAAAAAGTTTACAATAATAGTAACCTGCGGTGTTGTTCTTATTTTAATCGGTGTTGTCATTATGATGGGAATAGAAACTACATCATCCGTAATCAGTCAAAATATTCCCGACTCTTTTGATTTAGATGGTATTTCAGGCTCTGTCTTCTTATTGCTGATTGCCGTTGCAGTAACCGGTTTCGTCTATGCAGGAATACAGAAAATGAAATATAATATTGAGGAATATAATTTATCAAATGATAAAGAATCTGATTATTATAAGAAAGAACAACTAAAAGGAAATATTAGCGGCTGTCTTATGCTGATTGCAACAATCATCTATTTAATACTGGGATTCGTATATGATAAATGGGGTATGCCCTCAATTGTAGTGTTTCCGGTATTCGGTATCGGATGCGGTATTGTGTCTATTATCATTGATACCATACATAAAAAATAATTATTTTATCATTTAATACCTGTTAAAACATGCGAAAATCTCCTGTTTTCTCGGCATGGCAAGGCCTGACGGAACATTTCCCTTATCACAGATTCCCGAAAGGCCTTTTGTCTCTAGTATATTTTCTAACACCTTTACAACGCTTTTCACATCTTTTTTTCCGTCCTTAAAATTCTCTTTTGCATAACGAAGAAGATAAGCAAGTGTCTGGGTCTGTTCTTCATCTACAAGCTGTTCTACATACCGCAGATCAAGATTTTCTTTTCCAATAGAAAATGCCGTCTTTCCCATCCTTTTAATTTTCAATCTTTCTTCAACATAACCATTCCCGTGGTATGTCTTTCTCTTTTGTGTAGAACCTGATAAATCGATTTCTCTTTTATCCGATGGCAGATGAAATTCCGGAGCGGATACAACCGGAACAGAATAATTTTCAAGCACCTTCTTTGTTTCATCCGTAATATCTATTGCATGGTAAGAATCCATCTGAATAATACTGTCCGCTATATAGAAATAGGAACCACAGCTTCCTACAACTAAGATTGTAGAAATTCCGGCTTCTTCATATAAATCCCTTGCACGTTCCAAAAACGGTGTAATCGGTTCTTTTTCTCTGGCAACAATGCGCTGCATCAATTCATCGCGCACCATGAAATTAGTTGCCGAAGTATCTTCATCAATTAAAAGTAACTTTGTCCCTGCCTCTATTCCTTCAATAATATTAGCCGCCTGAGAAGTGCTTCCGCTGGCATCCAATGTACAGAACTTCTTGGTGTCTTTCCCGTTTGGAAGATGATTGATAAATAAAGAAATATCTGTATTCATAATTTTTCTGCCGTCTTCTGCGCGAAGTTTTAATGCCGTTTCGTCTGTAATGACATATTCTCTTCCGTCTCCGGCAATATGATTATAGACGCCTCGTTCCAATGCTTTTAACAAAGTAGATTTTCCGTGATAACCGCCGCCGACAATTAAAGTAATACCTTTTTTAATGCCCATTCCTTTCAGTTCTCCTTTATGTGGAAGCATAAAAGTAACTGCCTTTTCTTCAGGAGTTTTGAAAGGAATGCCGTCTTTTAACGGTTTATCTGATACGCCGCTCTCTCTTGGCAAAATAGAACCGTCCGCAATAAAAGCAACAATGTCCTGTTTTTTCATTTCTTCTCTGATAAACTGCTGATCCTCTGCGAGAAAAATTGTTTTCTCAAGTTCCTCTTTCGGCGTTTTATCATAATACAAACTTTGTTCTACACAGACAGGTATAAAATCAAACAAAATTTTTTCAAGTTCTGTGGCATTAATAGTACGTCCGTTTGCCGGAAATCCTACTTCAAACCGCACAATAATTTCTTCTGTCGTAACCTCACATGCCGTTCTTTCCAAAACTTCCTGCCCGCACCGGCTTACTGTAATGATGCCGCTCTTTCCAGAACCTTTTGCCTGAAAACAGAACTTATCCGCCTGTTTATGAAATCGGCGTATTAAATAATCTTCCAATGCGGTTTTATTCCATTTTGTTCCATAATATGTATCCGGAAATTTTGCAGTTTTATGATTTACTTTAATACTCAATCTCGACGGCGCCGCAAAGGGATCTCCCTGCACATGTTCAATATTCAATATGTATTTTCCGAAAGAATAGCTTCCTGCCAATGATTTATAAGCAGGATAACTTTTATGATTGATTGCACGAAGTGCGCTTCTTAATTCTTCTGATGATTTCATGATTTGTTTCCTTTCCTATAAAAATTCTTTTTACAAGAGATTTTTGCAACTTTTCGCATTTTTCTCTTCTATATAGATAATCTACTCTATTCCAAACGTTGCCGCCGCCATTTTCCAATACTTCTCCGGAATATCCGGCCAGCTTGCACTCCCTTCCGCTTCTTCACATAGTTTTATGGCAAGCTTTAAACAAGGCGCCGTATAATCATCTCCCGTATCAAGAACATGCTTGTTTAATTTCACCCAATAAGGAGCTTTTTTACTTAATCCGGAACTTTCAAATTCTTTTTTTATCGTATCTACATCATAAGATAACTGAAAAAATTCTTCTTTCCAACCTGAATCCGTTCCATGAAGAATCATATACTGTGTTTTTCCGCCATGATACCATGGAATACCGACGGAACCCGGATGAATTAATTTTTTATTCCCATATATTCTGCTTTCCTGTATATGAGTATGTCCGCTGATTAATAAATCAACATCCAGATTTTCCATAATGGATTCCATGTTTTCATTATCCGGCAGCAGTAATTCGGTAGATGATGTTAAAGAACCATGACAATACCGAAAAACAGGATATCCGTCTTTTTTATAAATTCCCTGAATATCCAAACTTTCATAAAAATCTAAGTCTTTTTCAGAAAGATTCTCATATGTATATAAAAGATTTCCGCTTGCCGAAGAATATGTCCATCTTTCTTCCGGATTTTTTCTATGATTTAACATATAATCTTCCCTGTTTCCGCGGATGAAGAGACATTGATATTTTTCTTTCATTTCATAAATAATTTTCATAGTCTTCTGCGGATATGGGCAGTCACTAATATAATCGCCTAGAAAAAGAAACTCGTCCACATTTCTATCCAATGCATGACAAATGCACGTTTCTAATGCAATATGATTACTGTGGATATCTCCGATAACTGCTATTTTCATAGTAATTCTTATTCCTTTCTCTAAGCCTTTTAAAAAAAGAAATGTTAAATTAATAACATTTCTTTTTTTAATCTTTTACTCTTCTTCTTCTTTCGGCAGTGTTACTTCTTCATCATCATTTTCAGGAATATTAATATATCGTTCCTCTTCCGGGATATCTTCCATAGCATCATCAATATTTTCATATTCCTGATTGCCGTCACTGACTTTTTCTCTTACTTTAGCAATTTTGGCAACTTTTACATCTTCTTCGAGATTCATCATCTTTACACCGGATGTAATACGTCCAAGCGTTGAGATATCTTCCATTCGCAACTGGATAATAACGCCTTCCGTCGTAATCATCATAATTTCATGGTCATCATTTACTGCTTTTACACCGACTACCTGACCTGTTTTTTCGGTAATCTTATAACATTTTACACCTTTGCCGCCACGGTGCTGTACGGTAAATTCATCCAGATAAGTACGTTTACCAAGACCGTTTTCAGATACAATCAAAAGGGAATCTCCCTGATGGTCTAACTGCATTCCGATTATTTCGTCTCCGTCAGATAAATTCATACCGATAACGCCCATAGATGCTCTTCCGGTCGCCCTGACATCAGTTTCTTTAAATCTGATACACATACCCTGTTTTGTCACAAGGAATATTTCCGTATTTGCATCCGTAGATTTTACTTCAATTAATTCATCATCTTCACGAAGATTAATGGCTGCAAGACCTTTTTTTCTGACATTACTGTATTCCAGAATAGAAGTTTTCTTAACGATACCTTTCTTCGTTACCATGAATAAATTCTTATTTTCTTCATAGTCTTTAATCGGTATCATAGCCGAAATCTTTTCGCCCGGATTTAACTGCAGCAGATTGATAATTGCCATTCCTCTTGCCGTACGTCCGGCTTCCGGAATTTCATATGCTTTTAAGCGGTATACTCTTCCGTAATTGGTAAAGAACATCAAATAATGGTGCGTTGTCGTCATCAGAAGGTCTTCTATGTAATCCTCCTCAATGGTCTGCATTCCCTTAATTCCTTTACCGCCGCGATTCTGCGATTTAAAATTATCCACAGTCATTCGTTTTACGTAGCCTAAGCTTGTCATCGCAATGATAGTATTATCTCTCGGAATCAAGTCTTCCATATTAATATCATAGACATCATATCCGATTTTACTTCTTCTATCATCACCGAATTTTTCAGCAATTATTAACATTTCTTCTTTAATCACGCCGAGCAGTAATTTTTCATCTGCTAAAATTGCCTTTAATTCTGCAATTTTTGCCAATAATTCTTTGTGCTCATTTTCCAGTTTTTCTCTTTCCAAACCTGTCAAAGCCCGCAGACGCATATCTACGATTGCCTGTGACTGTACTTCGGTAAGAGCAAAACGCTCCATTAATCTTTCTTTTGCAATCTGAGTTGTCTGACTGCTTCTGATAATCTGAATTACTTCATCAATATTATCAAGGGCAATTAACAATCCCTGTAAAATATGATCTCT
>CAMWMM010000064.1 GCA_947175285.1 uncultured Lachnospiraceae bacterium | reverse complement strand
ATGTATGTAGATATAAACGGCACAAAACAGTGGATAAGTATTTACGGACAAGATATGGACAATCCAGTTTTATTATATCTGCATGGCGGACCGGGTTCGTCTACAAGTGCTTATGATTATGCTTTCACAAGAAAATGGTCTGATGTGTACACTGTTGTCACGTGGGATCAGAGAAATTGCGGAAAAAGTTATTCTTCCGACCAGAATGATACCACATTAACATATGACTTAATGATGAGTGACGGCGTGGAAATGACAAGATTTCTATTAGACTATCTCGGCAAGGATAAAATAACATTGCTAGGTCATTCGTGGGGAACATATTTTGGGAGTAACCTTGCTCTTGAATATCCGGAATATTATGAATGTTATATCGGGACAGGACAGCTTGTTGACTTTTATCAGAATGAAATTGCCTTTAAGGAAGAAGCTGTCAAATGGGCAGGAAATGATGAAGAGAGTAAGCTTCTTACTGAGAAATTGAATGTTGATGATTTTTCAATGGAATATTTTGCAGCCAGAAATGCGCTAATGGAAAAATACGGCTATCATATGCTTGTTGATGGAACAGATTATAATTTGATTGCCGCGCAAGTATTTAATCCATACTACTCGCTTGGAGATTTTTATAATTATATCAGTTCAGATTATAGCGTATATCAGGAGTTTTTAAGGTCAGATGAATTTAACAAATTCTCATTACTTGGCAAAACTGATTATCAAATACCATTTTATAATATAAACGGCGACAAAGATTATCAAACTAATTATCTGATTGCGCAGGATTATTTTGAATCGGTAAATGCTCCGCGTAAGAAATTGTATATTATGAAAGATACTACACATGGCTTGTTAGAGTCAAAATCAGAGGATTTTTCTGATATAGTACACGAAATTGCAGAAGTGGAAAATGGAAATTGAGGAGAAATAAAAGTATGGAACATAATATTATTTTATACCACGGCAGTCGGCAAATCGTTGAACGACCAGAAATCCTCATAGCAAAATTTCATAAAGATTTTTATTATGGTTTTTATTGCACATTGTTAAGAGAGCAGGCGAAGAGGTGGGCGGTTCGATATAATGATGTAGGCGTTATAAATGAGTATGTCTACACGCCTGACGAAACGCTAAAGGTATTAAAGTTTTCAGAGATGACAGAAGAATGGTTAGACTTTATAGTGGCATGTAGGCTGGGAAAACCGCATTTATATGATATTGTTGAAGGACCTATGGCAAATGACACTATTTTCAATTATGTTCAAAACTTTATTGATGGCAAAATTTCGCGAGAGGCTTTTTGGGCATTGGCAAAATTTAAGAAGCCTACACATCAAATCAGCTTTCATACCCCAAATGCATTATCAACATTAACCTTTTTGAAAGGATGTGAAGTGAGTATTGAAGAATGACAACAATTTATTCTTTTTATGCAGTTTGATTGAATTTATCGGCAGACAGCAGCGGCAGAAACGGGAAACTGTCGTTTTAGCTCTTGGGGAAAAAACATTGCGCCGTATTTATAAATATGCAGATGTTTTACATTGTGAGCCTATTGAAAAAACAGCGGATGAGTTTATTTCTTCTTGTGACATTCCGGTTGGAAGTTTTGATAATGAAGCGAAATGCAAGTATGATGTTCCCGACTATTGGACGATAGGTGAGGTTTATGAGAGATTAATTGAAGATGTATGTGAGGACGATTTAATCAAGACTCTGATAGATGTATATACATCCTGGATAGATGGGACTATTTCAAATTATAACTCGGATTTTTATTACCAACCGCGTGATTATATCAGTGAGTGCTATCGTGCAGGAGACGTTATATAAAATGAAGAGTGGTATTCTATTATATAGCACAGGGGATTATGAAGATCCTCCTGAAATTGCGGAAGATAAAGAATGCCTTTGTTATTATGTCTGGTGTGATAGTCCTAATAGACGAAACGAATTTTATTCCCAAAATGGACATAAAGCAGATAGTATTAGATTTATGTACTTTGAATGATGAACAGGAATGGTTTGAATTTAAAGGAGATAAATGAAAATAATTATTAAGGAAGCAATAGCTTATAAAGACATAAAAAAGTATTTGCCAAAGCACTATAGTAACCTGCTTTCCACGAGTATTGACATGAAGGAGGAATATGTTAATCTTGTTATTTTCCCTTGCGATAGGAAAGGCGTTATTACAAGCAGATATATACAAAAAGCTTTGCAAAAAATCAAAGACTCTACTTTATTAACAATTTATTTTGCTCATACTTTATCAACAGAGGCAAAAGCGCTTATCAGAGAAAATAATGGGTTGGTTTTTGGTATTGACAATTTTGAATGGACAGATGAAAGATGGTTTATATATAAAAATGGCCGCTGAAAAGGGGGGAATCTGATTATGAAAAAAAGAGCAGCGGTGTTCGCATCTATAGCAGTGATATTATTGGTGATTTTGGTTATTTGGTTTAGTGCCACTATTGACTTGATGAATATAAATTCTAACGAAGTTTCGGAAATAGTGGTATTCAATGGGAATACCGGAAAAGAGACACATATTACAGATGAATCTCAAATTGAGAATATTATTAACAATCTAAATGATATTAAAATGAAAAGGTGGCAGCCATCTGTGGGCTATATGGGATATAGTTTTAAAGTAACGATTTATTTATCTGATGGTAAGAAGGCAGATGGATGGAATGATTTTATTATAAATTCCGGTGATACAATACGAAAAGATCCGTTTTTTTATACCGTTGTTGAGGGAAGCCTTGATTATGATTACATAGACAGTATTGTGGATTAACGTTGAAAAGAAATTGAGGTGATATTGCAATGAAAAAACTTTTTAAAGCAATCAGACAGAGAAATTTAGAGGAAGTAAAAGCAATTATTGAGAAAAAACCTGCATTAGTAAATTGCGTGGCTACTCCGCCGCCGAAAAAGGATAATGGGCAATCACCCCTTCAGGTTGCAATAAAAATAGGCGCTGTGGAAGTTGTATATTATTTAATCGAGAGTGGTGCGGATGTAAATTTCATGGAGGCGGAAGATGATGATCCGGGTTTGCGGTGTCCCGTTTTACATGACGCGATCAGAATGGTAATGATGAGTTTATGCTATAAGAAATTTGATGAGTCCGATCAGGGATTAAAAATCGTGGAGGAATTATTAAAGCGTGGTGCAGATCCTAATAAAAAGGCATCCAATGGTTTTGACGCTCTGAATATGACAATATCAGATGCCGAATATGTCCTTGATAATGATATATATTCAGATTCTTGGGAAAAAGCAGAGCAACAGCTTGTGAAACTGTTTGATTTGCTAATCCAATATGGTGCAGATTTTAATGGATGGGCGGAGCGTGGACATTTTCCTGAACCGAGTCCGATGGAAAGTAATAGGGTAAGATATCTGGATGATTTCACAGCAGGCGAAGATGAAACGGCGCACACCAGAGCTGTGATGCAGCGATATTGTAAAGAAAGAGGATTGCTTTAAATTTATACTTGCCAGTGGAATTATCGGAACATATGAAAGCAGAATGAATGGAGGTAAAATGAATGACAAATGCTGTATTTGGTGAATTGAGAAAAGAGGACGATTACGGTTGGTGGGGAAAGCAAACGCTTGCATTTAGCGGAAACACATATACGGTAGATTTATTAATACATAAAGGTAAAGAAGATGAAATTACTAAAAGACAGGAAGAGGCATTTACCTGTTTCATGAAAGAATGGCCAAAACTGCAAGAGCATCTAATTGAGGAACTGATAAAATACTATAATGAATACGAATACTATAGCTATGGTCCGGAGGATGAGAAAGAGTTAGCGGAATGGTGGCCGGAAATCAAAACGAAAGAGGCGCTTTTACAGGCAGTAACATTAGAAACTATTGTTGTATCACAAGATTATATGATGAACAAAGGAAGGTATATATATTTACTCTTTTCAAGAACATGGGGCGGCGAAGACCTTGATGATAATGGAATTGGTGTCCGTTATATAAATGAGCAGATTGATGAAATTGCATATAAAGATATGGCGTTTTGATAGAGAGTGCTTTTTATTAGATTAAAAAGAAATTCGCAAAGCAGATGCATATATTAAGAAAGGGTAGACCATGTCGAAAATGTATTTAAATGATTATAAGAATGACTTAGTTTCATTTAGTCAGAAAGCAAAAGGACAAGCAGATGATACATTTTCTTATTATAAAAAAGTCTTTTCATATTTGAAAGCAGTAAATTCAAATATGAAGGCTGTTTATGAAGAGTGTATTGCAGTGGCACTGACTAATGATGATTTTGCAAAATTACAGAGCGTATTTCTGCATTCTGTAAAAATACAAATGCTGCCAGAAGGCGCATCAGGATATGACCATTGCGATAGGTTGTGGGGATTGTTGGATTTGCTGGCTTGTGATGATTTTGATAATGTATATAGGGTGTTACCCGAAGGTCTTCCCCTTTCGACTAATGGTTATCCGATGTATATTCATGGAACTAACATTTTATTGTGTTTATTATATAATTCCGAAAATGCGGCTGTTTATCCCGCGGATAAGATTATTGAAAAAGCAGAAAAATTTACTGCTTCAAAAAAGGCATTATGGGAACGGGCAGTGATTTCTTGTCTATTAGGAATTTTACAGTGTGATGTTTCAAGAATATCCGACAGTTTACAGTTTGTATGTGAGGGGTTTGCTAAAACAGATGCTGCAAAGTATAAAAAAATGCAATGTCAAAATGCATATGGATTGCTTATGCTTGCCAAACATTTTCTTTCGGAGGAAAAATTTGCACAAGTTATTTATCCGGAACATAAGAACTTTTCTGAAGACTATGTGTCATGGCTTTTGAAGCAGGATAAATTGCCTAACGAGTTGTGCGTTACATATGATTCGCCTATAGAAGAATTAAATGAGCTTTTAAAAAAGGAAGTTGCTATCACATATATCCATCAGCCGTATTTGAATTCAGATAATCAATTTTTATCTGCAAAAGATAAGAAGGCTTATTATATGGACTTGGGAAAGATGTTAGAAGCGTTTATCAGATAATCAATGCTTGCTAATTGGAATTTATAGGAGTGTTTGAATGACTTTAGAAAAACTTATATCAGAACTGAATTTTGTAAGCGACATCGAGCAAGCAGTGCAACGAAAAATCCTTAAAGATTCAAATTTAATTAAGGAAATAGCCGAAACAGCGTATTGTGGAGAAAATTTTAATTTTGCATTATGCAGGCGTATGCCATTAACACGTTTAGTCGTTATTACATATCTACTGCTTCATAAGTATGATGACTATAAATCCAAAGAGATTCCAGATAATATTATTTATGATACATTTAGAGACGTTTCTCTAAGAGCAAACTTATACTATAATAGAACTAACAAAGTTGGTATTTCAAAAGATGATGTTGTATGGTTTCGGCACATTATGAATATTAACATTTTTAAGGTCGGCACATTACAGTTTCAGCCTTTCGAGATGTTGTATTTGGATGAAGAAGGCATCGGGGAACCATACATGACTTTTACAAAGGAACAGAAAGCAACGTTGCCCATCGGTGCTCCTGTGTTGAACTGTCACATCCAGAAAGGAGCAGATTTGAGTTATCAATCGGTTGAGGAATCTTTGAATAATGCAAAGGCATTTTTTATGAAATACTTTCCTAATGTACAATATAAAGCTTTTCTTTGCTATAGTTGGCTGCTTTATCCACCTATGCTGAAATACCTTTCCAAAGAATCAAATATCCGACAATTTGCAAAGCAGTTTAACATTATTGGGTTTTGTAACGATCCCGAGCAGGCAATCGAAAATCTTTTAGGAAATGTGAATAGTCGCCTCCCCGACAAAACTACATCCCTCCAAAAGATGGCAATAGAACATAAAGAGCGATTTGGAATTGCATGTGGTATAATCTCAATTTAAATCAGTGTCAACAGAAGTTTTATTACCGAAGGAAGAAAAATGCTTACATTAAAAGAATGTTTTAAAGATGCAGAATGTTTGGAAGAAGGCGCATTGGTTGAACTATCAGATAAATTATGGGAATTGGAAAAGCGAGGGTTGTTTTCCCGAAGATACGGTTTTCTCGAATGATGGCAACTACTGTGATACAATTAACTTTTTGCAAAATGCACGGTTTAAAGTGTCAAATGAAAAGTTAAATGCCATATCGCTTGAAAAAAGAAAAGAAATGGTGAAAAAAATTCATCAATACCTTGAAGAGTTAGAACAGATGACAGAACCTTTGTGGGGATATTCTGCTGAAAATGATGGGTGGAAAGCAGTATTGGATTTTATTGCTGTCCATAAATAATATAGACTGAGGAAAATTAAAATGAAGTTATTAGAAAAATACCAGGAGTTTCTTGTAGATAATACCCGCCTGGGATTTCAAACAGTGCATCTTAGTTTAAGCGCAGAGGGATGGAAACTTCTTATCAGAGAAAATCTTACACCAATCATAGAAGACGAACTGCATATGAAACAAATCAATGATTATACTTGGGCGGATGAATATAAGGATGGAAAAAGAAGAGTTCTTTCTTTTTTCTTTGCAACGAGTGATATGTCCGCCACATTTAAATGGGGATGGAATTTTGATTTCGTACCGAAATATTCCGGCGGGAAAATAGTATGGGCAAGGACAGATAAGTCAATCTATACGCATATTTTTGAAGTTTTTCCGGAGAAGTATCAGGGGAAGAAAGATAAAATAATGATGTCGCGTGGTATTATCGACATAAAAAATCTTGAAATGAGATTGGATGAGAGAATAAGTCAGCATAAATATGTATTTTATCGGTTATTGCCTTTCATGACAGAGTATTATGATTCCGTGGATTCTTATGAGCAAATACTAAAACGAATTGACCATGATATGGAAAATAGTTATTATCGGCTTATTAATGGTGCATGCATGTGGGTCACAAAAGTATTTATCGAAAAAAGAATGGGAATGCAGGAAAAAGCGATGCAGGATTTAGAAAAACTAAATTTTGGCAGCGAGAAAGCAAAGGATGCGTATTTAAAGAAACTTTTATAGTTGTGGAGGCTTTATGGTGAAAAAGATATATGATAAATCACCGGTAGTTTATGGTATATTATTAGGAGAAGGATTATCCATATTCTTTATCCTGTTTGAATGTTTTCTTGTAGCAACAGGTATATCGAAGTGCGGAGTAATAGCAGATTCCTGCATCCGCATTGTGTTCGGTATGGTTGCACTTTTACTGATGAGAAAAATTTATGAAGAAAAGTTTTCAAAGTTGTTTACAGCGAAGATTTCCAAAGAGACTTTGCTATACTGTATTCCTCTTTTCTTATATTTAGCAGTGCAATTTTTGTACTTTCCGATATCAGGTCATTTAACGGGTGCTTATGCCGCGCTCTTTTTGTTAGATTGCGTTCAGCAGTTGGCAACCGGTTTTTGGGAAGAAGCCGCTTCCAAAGGGCTTGTAATGAGCGGTATGCTTTTAAAGTGGAAAAACACTGTTAAAGGCAGAATAGGAATGGTCTTTGTCACAGGGGTGTTGTTTGGGGCGCTGCATATTCTCAATGTGTTTATCAATCATGATATCATAGGTTGTTTATGGAATGCTCTATATGCCAGCGCGTTTGGTGTATTTCTGGCAGCAGTCTATTTACACTCGGAAAGCATCACGCTCTGTATGTTTTTGCACGCCGTATGGGATATTGTAATCAGAATACCGCGTAATTTCTGTGAGGATATCAGCGAGGGCGCAGTTTTAGACTTTATCTACATATCGCAGGATGTGCTTGAGTTAGGGGTGTTTCCGATTGTTGCAATTATAATTTGTATATTATATAAAAATAGATGTGATGTTCAGATAAGGTGTTAACATGAACTGGATTGATGAAGTAAAAAGGGGAATCTATATGAGGAATTATCTTTTAGAACTTATCACCAGAATAAATACGAGGGATGAGCAGGTTACGAATAGCACTGAAACGACCAGATGGAAGGCTCTCCGGGAGGCGGAAACTCTTACTGACCCTGCACTTTTTCCCATTTTGCAGGAAATCATCGAAGAAAACGAGGGTAAGAAGAAAGAAAAACAGGAGATACGGAACGCTGCTTATTTTATCTTTGGGAGACTGATGCAAAAGTCTTTTAATCAGGATGCCTGCGCCTTTTTTCTTAAACGATTAGAAGTGGAAACGGATAAGTCTGTTCTTTGTCAAATGCTGGACCGGGTGTGGAGTTGGCGGCAAGAAACAGGAATAACCATTCCTGCAAGTCTTGACATTTCCCCTATCCTTACGCTGGCAAAGAGTGACGATTATGAGGTGCGCAACGCTGCAGTCCAGGCGCTGAGAGCTTGCCCAAGGAAGGAGAGCAGGGATGCCTGTGCTTATTATCTTACTCTTGCCTGTTATCTTAGCAAGCAGAATAATGCGGAGTTGCTTGCATATACGATTTATTATACGAACTTGACAATGTGTGATATCGGCGAGCCGGAGGATATCCCCCTGTTGGAACGATTGCTAAAAAGCAGTAATCCGGACATAAGAAGTACAGCGAAGAGTGCCATTCGGAGTATCAAAGAGCGGAATAGTGTTTAAAAAAATTTAAATTTAAGATAAGAAAGGAAACAAAAAGACATGAACAAAACAGATAAAATCTACGTAGCAGGGCACAGAGGATTGGTCGGAAGCGCGATTGTCAGGAATCTGAAAGAGAAAGGGTACGACAACATCATCGGCAGAACACACAAGGAGCTGGATTTGACAAGTCAGGCAGCAGTCAGGGAATTTTTTGAAAAGGAAAAGCCGGACGTGGTAGTGCTTGCCGCGGCAAAGGTGGGCGGCATCAATGCGAACAATACGGCTCCGGCGGAATTTGCTTATGAGAATATGCAGATTCAATGTAATGTGATTAAGTGCTGTCATGACTTCCATGTTAAAAAATTATTATTCCTCGGCAGTACATGTATCTATCCGAAGATGGCGCCGCAGCCGATTACGGAAGATGCGCTTCTGACAGGACCGTTGGAAGTGACTAACGAAGCGTATGCGATTGCTAAGATTGCAGGACTTGAAATGTGTAAATTTTTCAAACGTCAGTATGGAGATGATTTTATCAGTTGTATGCCGACGAATCTCTATGGTCCATATGACAATTACGATTTGCAGGGTTCGCATGTTATGCCTGCAATGATTCGTAAATTCCACGAAGCGAAAGTAAGTAATGCGCCTACCGTGGAACTTTGGGGAACGGGTACGCCTTTAAGGGAGTTTTTGTATGTAGAGGATATGGCGGATGCCTGCGTCTTTTTACTCGAAAATTACAGCGGGGAGAGTCATGTCAATATCGGAACCGGTAAAGAGGTAACGATTAAAGAACTTGCGGAACTGGTAAAGAAAACGGTTGGTTATCAGGGAGAAATTGTCTGGAATAAGGACATGCCGGCCGGAACGCCGCGTAAATTGACGGATGTCACCAGACTGCATGGACTTGGATGGCATCACAAAGTAGAACTGGAAGAGGGCGTTGGACTGGCATACGACTGGTTTAAGGAAAATGTTGATACGGCACGGATGTAACGGAAACGGAGAACAGTAAATGATGAAAACATATGGCGTTATTATGGCAGGCGGAGGCGGAACCCGCTTTTGGCCTTTAAGCAGGCAGGAACTTCCCAAACAGCTTCTCAACCTGACCGGAAAGGATTTGATGGTGAATGAAACCATTGACAGGTTGGATGGAAATGTAGAAAAAGAGGATATTTTTATTGTAACAAATGTAACGCAGGCAGAGCTTATGTTGGAAGCTACATCGGGCAGAATAAGCGCTGGGCATATACTTTCGGAGCCCGCAGCAAGGAATACGGCGGCGTGTATAGGCTATGCGGCGATGGAAATTCTGCAAAAATACGGAGACGGCATTATGTGTATTTTGCCTTCCGACCATTATATCAAAAAAACGGATGTCTACAAAAAAGTAATGGCAGATGCAATTCAAATCGCAGAAAAAAACGATGCGCTTGTAACAATAGGAATTCAGCCGACATTCCCATCGACCGGTTATGGTTATATCTGTCATGACGAGAGAAAGATAGAGGATAGTTATTATTACGTCAGGCGTTTTGTGGAGAAACCGAATCTGCGGAAAGCCAAAGCATATCTTTTATCCGGTGAATATTTGTGGAACAGCGGTATGTTCATTTGGAAAGCATCTGTGATTATGCGTTATTTTGAAGAACTTCTTCCGGATGTTTATGCCTGTCTGCAAAAGATAGGCGCAGCGATGAATACGGAGAAAGAACAGGAAGTGATTCAGGAAGTTTATCTGCAGATTCCGAAAATTTCCATAGACTATGGTATTATGGAACGTGCAGACAAAGTTCTGGTTTTGGAGGGTGATTTTGGATGGAGTGATGTCGGAAGCTGGGATGCACTGGAAGCATTGTACGATAAAGATGAGTATGGGAATATCACATACGGGGAACAGGTGCATATTGATACGCATGACTGCATTATCTATGCGAAAGACAAACTGGTAACGACAATCGGACTGGACAGCGTTATTGTTGTAGAAACAGAGGATGCGGTGCTTGTCTGTGATAAGAACAGGGCGCAGGAAGTAAAAAAGATTGTAGAGGCATTGCAGGATAGTGATAAGCGGCAGTACTTATAGGGAAGCTTTGTGCGATACCTTACAGTTTACAGAATTTGTCATTTTATGGTATGATTTTCCAAATATATGATATCCTGTCAGGATATATGATAAAGGGGAATGATACAATGGGCACTAATATGTTAGTAAGAACTGAGACGGAATCTATGATTTCCGGCTTAATGCTGGAACTTGGCATACCGGCACATCTTAAGGGATATCAATACCTTAGGACGGCAATCCATATGTGCGTGGACGATATGGAATTAATCGGCAGCGTCACTAAACTTCTGTATCCGGATTTGGCAAAGCGGTATACGACGACAGACCAGAAAATAGAGCGCGCTATTCGGAATGCAATAGAAGTTTCCTGGGAAAGAGGAAACGGGGAACTGTTTCAGAAGCTGTTCGGCTATACGAACAGTATAGGACACAGCAGACCTACCAACAGCGAATATATCGCTTCAGTGGCTGACTATGTCCGTCTGGAACAGGGATTTGTTTAAATAGTTACATACTTTGGGAAAGAGGCACTGGATATTATACTCCGGTGTCTTTTTAGTATGTGCTAATTCATAACTTTCTTTCTTTTTTAACAAGAACATGATATAATATCTGCAAACTATTAGGTATTTTGGAATGGAGAAAAAAATGAGCCTGTTAAGCGTTATTGTGCCCTGCTTTAATGAGGAAGAGAATATTGCTGATTTTTACCATGAATTGTTAAAAAATGACGGCTTTTTCAAAGAAAAAGATTTAGAGTTGGAAATACTTTATATAGACGACGGTTCAAAAGACAATACGGTTGCGGAAGTGAAGAAACTCCGCGCAGAGGACGTGAGAGTGCATCTGTTGTCTTTTTCCAGAAATTTTGGAAAAGAGGCGGCAATATATGCAGGACTGCAAAAGGCGAAAGGGGATTACGCCGTTTTGATGGATGCGGATTTGCAAGACCCGCCTGCCCTTTTACCAGAGATGTATTCTTACATTGAGCAGGGTTATGATTCCGTAGCGACAAGAAGAGTGACAAGAAAGGGTGAACCGAAGATACGCTCCCTTTTTGCCAGAATGTTTTATCGTTTGATGAATAAGATTTCCAAAACGGAAATTGTGGACGGCGCAAGAGATTACCGGTTAATGACAAGACAGGTAGTGGATGCGATTCTTGCCATGACGGAATACAATCGTTTTACCAAGGGAATTTTTGGCTGGGTAGGCTACGAAACGAAATGGATTGAGTTTGAAAATGTAGAGCGCAATAAAGGAGAGACAAAGTGGTCGTTCTGGGGATTGTTTTTGTATTCTTTGGAGGGAATTATCGGATTTTCCACGATGCCGCTTGCCTTTGCTTCTTTAATGGGGGTTTTGTTTTGCATTGCAGCATTTTTGATGATTGTTGTGACAATTATTCGTAAGATATTGTTTGGAGACCCCACTTCGGGATGGCCGTCGTTAGTCTGTATTATTTGTCTTGCCAGCGGCGTGCAGTTGTTTTGTCTGGGAATTGTAGGGCAATACTTATCTAAGACATACATGGAAGTGAAGAGAAGACCTATTTATCTGGTAAAAGAGGACATCTGATGGAAGAAATGGTCAGTATTATCGTTCCGGTATACCGGGCGCAGGCCTATATTGCCGAGACGATAGCAATGGTGAAAAAACAGACTTATCATAATTGGGAACTGATTCTGGTGGATGACGCTTCCCCGGATGACAGTGCGAAACTGATTCAGGAAATGATAGACGAAAAAAGTACGGAAGCAGAACGTATCCGTCTGATTCGGAAAGAGAAAAATGAGGGCGCGGCAAAGGCCAGAAATACAGGGGTTGCATTGGCGCAGGGAAGATATATTGCGTTTCTTGACGCAGATGATATCTGGTTTTCCGATAAACTGGTAAAAGAACTTGCTTTTATGAAACAAAAACAAGCCGGTTTTGCTTTTACCGCATATGAATTCGGAGACGAGAATGCGAAAGGAACCGGAAAGACAGTTACGGTGCCGGAACAGCTCACATATCGGAAAGCGCTTTCCAGAACTGTTATTTTTACAACAACCGTAATATTTGATACGAAGGTGATTCCTAAAGAATTGATACGAATGCCGGAAGTGGAAAGTGAAGATACGGCGACATGGTGGAAAATTCTTCGCGCCGGTTATACGGCGTATGGCTTAAATGAAGTGCTGGCGATTTACAGAAGACCGGAGAAGAGTCTTTCTTCTAACAAATTTATTGCCATGAAGCGAATCTGGAATTTGTATCGCAAAGAGGAGAAACTGACGCTTCCGGACAGTATATTCTGTTTTTGTTTGTGGGCAATACGTGCGACATTAAGGCGTATTTGAAGACGATAGATTCACAAATGAGGTGCTATAGTGAAACGGATAGAATCTTTAAAGAGACTTATTATATTGCAGCTTTCTTTTGTCGGCTTGATTTTACAGACCGGCGTGTATGCGTATTTCTGGATGACAGAGTATTATCCTTTTCTGCATATGCACCGTCGCCTGAACTTCTTTTTCAAAGGCCATGTGCTGATGTTTTTAGTATATTTTGTACTGCTCTTTTTCTTTGCCAGCACTTATGGCGGTTTAAAAATCGGCTATTTGAAACCTGTAGATGTTTATTTTTCCCAGTTTTTTTCTCTGATAGCAGTGAATGTGTTGTCCTATGTACAGATTTCCCTGATGGCGAACTGGCTTGTAGATGTCAGACCGATAACGGAAACTATGCTGATACAGATAGTGTTGTCGGCGGTGTGGGTATATATCTGCAATATGTTTTATCATAAGGTATTTCCGCCGAGAGAAATTCTGCTTGTGCATGGGGAACGTCCTATTGACAGCATTGTTGCGAAGTTTAATTCGAGAAAGGACAAGTACAGGATTAACCGGTGTATTGACATTGCTGAGGGAATAGAAAAAATTAAGACGGAGATTATGACAGGATATGGCGCGGTTGTCTTATGGGATATTCCGATTTCGGTCAGGAATGAACTTTTGAAGTATTGTTACAGTAAATCCGTTCGTGTATATATGATGCCAAAAGTTTCGGATGTATTGGTGAAAGGCTCTGACCAGCTTCACTTATTTGATACACCGATATTATTAACAAGGGAGTATGCGCTGAAAATAGAGCAGCGTCTTATTAAAAGATTGTTTGATTTGTTCTGTGCGATTGTTTTGCTTGTCATAGCATCTCCGTTTATGCTAATCACAGCAATTATCATTAAGCTGTATGACGGCGGTCCGGTATTATATAAACAGATTCGGTGTACAATAGACGCACGGGAATTCAACATTTTGAAATTCCGCAGTATGAAAGTTGATGCGGAAAAAGACGGTGTTGCGAGACTTGCGGCAAAAAATGATTCAAGAATTACGCCGATAGGGAAAATCATTCGTGCGGTTCGTATTGATGAACTGCCACAGTTATTTAATATTTTAAAAGGCGATATGTCTTTTATCGGTCCCCGGCCGGAGCGACCGGAGATAATTGCGCAATATGTAGAGGAAATGCCGGAATTTGTTTTCCGTATGAAGGTAAAGGCGGGACTTGCCGGGTATGCGCAGGTCTATGGGAAATATAATACGACGCCTTATGATAAACTG
>CAMWMM010000063.1 GCA_947175285.1 uncultured Lachnospiraceae bacterium | reverse complement strand
GAACAGTTAACATTTTGACAGATATATAGAACAAACGGATATTCTATCTCAGGGCGTTTTTATATATGATGAAAAGTATCAAGGGTAAAGGAGACGGGGTTATGAAAGAAACGGTTTTAAAAAAGTTTGAGGAAATTTTCGGCGATACGAAAGGGGTTAATGTTTATTTCGCACCGGGGCGCGTCAATATGATTGGCGAGCATACCGATTATAACGGCGGACATGTTTTCCCCTGTGCATTGACGATTGGAACATACGCGGCAGCAAGGAAAAGAGAGGATGACAAGCTGCGTTTTTATTCTATGAATTTTGACAAGCTTGGCGTGATAGAATCCTCTATTGTTGATTTGAAACCTGAAAAAGAAGCTGACTGGACAAATTATCCGAAGGGTGTTATGTGGGCATTTGAAAAGAGAGGTTTTAAAATGCCATGCGGATTGGATATTGTATTAAACGGCAATATCCCGAACGGTTCCGGACTTTCTTCTTCCGCATCTTTGGAAGTTTTGACAGGCTTTCTTTTAAGGGATTTATTTGGGTTTGATGTAACCAACGTGGATTTGGCGTTAATCGGACAGTATTCCGAAAATAATTTTAACGGCATGAACTGTGGTATTATGGATCAGTTTGCATCAGCAATGGGTAAAAAAGACAACGCTATCTTCTTAGACACGGCGGATTTGTCTTATGAGTATGCGCCGCTTGTTCTGGATGGAGCGAAAATCATTGTAACAAACAGTAAGGTAAAACATCAGTTAGTTGATTCCGAATATAATGTCAGAAGAAGCGAGTGTGAAAAGGCTCTGGAGGAATTGCAGACCGTTATTGAAATCAACGGACTCGGCGACTTATCGGAAGAACAGTTTGAGCAGCATAAAACAGCGATTAAAGATGAAGTCAGGGTACGCAGAGCAAAACATGCTGTTTACGAAAACCAGAGAACAATCCGTGCCGTAGAGGCGTTAAAGAAGAATGATATTAAGCTTTTCGGTGAACTGATGAATGCTTCCCACGTGTCTTTGCGGGATGATTATCAGGTTTCCTGTGATGAAATAGACGTACTGGTAGAAGAGGCATGGAAGGTGCCGGGCGTTATCGGTTCCCGTATTACGGGCGGCGGATTTGGCGGCTGTACGGTCAGCATTGTGAAAGATGAAGCGGTAGAGGAATTTAAGGAAAAAGTCGGAGCGGCATATCGTGACAGAGTCGGAAAAGAGGCGGATTTCTATGTAGTGGAAATTGGAGACGGACCGAGCAAAATGTGAAAAATCGCAGGTTGAGAGAAAGGCAGGTTATTTTCATGATTCAGGCAAATATAAAGAAATTAGTGGCATATGGTTTGAAGAGCGGATTAATTGAAGAAGCAGATAAGATTTATACAACAAACAGATTACTGGAATTGTTTCAGTTGGACGAGCTGGAAGAAAGTGACACAGATGTCACCATGGAGACGGACGAACTGGAAACCGTGCTTTCCGAAATGATGGATTATGCGTATGAGCATGGCATCATGACAGAAAACAGCATCGTATACCGGGATTTGTTTGATACAAAGATTATGAGTATGCTTGTTCCGAGACCGAGTGAAGTGATTGCGAAATTTGAGAAAAAGTATGAGCAGAGTCCGCAGGAAGCGACGGATTATTTCTACAAATTGAGTCAGGATACGGATTATATCAGAAGATACCGTATCAAGAAAGACCAGAAGTGGATTGCGGAAACGAAATACGGTGATTTGGATATTACGATTAATTTATCCAAACCGGAAAAAGATCCGAAAGCGATTGCAGCGGCGAAAACCGCAAAACAGAGCGGTTATCCGAAGTGTCTTCTTTGTATCGAGAATGAGGGCTACGCGGGAAGAGTCAATCATCCGGCAAGACAGAATCACAGAGTGATTCCGGTTACTATTCATGGAAGCAAATGGGGATTTCAATATTCTCCTTATGTATATTATAATGAGCATTGTATTGTGTTCAATTCCAAACATATCCCGATGAAGATCGAGCATGATACATTCTGCAAACTGTTTGATTTCGTAAAGCAGTTTCCGCATTATTTTGTCGGATCCAATGCCGATTTGCCGATTGTCGGCGGCTCTATTTTAAGCCACGATCATTTCCAGGGCGGTCATTATGAGTTTGCGATGGCAAGAGCAAATGTGGAAAGAACGTTTACAGTAAAAGGATTTGAGGATGTGGAGGCAGGAATTGTCAACTGGCCGATGTCCGTTATCCGTATTTCAGCGGATAATACTGACAGACTGATTGCACTTGCAGATGTGATTCTGGATGCGTGGAGGGGTTATACCGATGAAGCGGCGTTTGTATTTGCAGAGACAGACGGCGAACCGCACAATACGATTACCCCGATTGCCAGAAAACGCGGTGATAAATTTGAACTGGATTTGGTTCTTCGTAATAACATTACAACAGAGGAGCATCCGCTTGGCGTATATCATCCGCATGCAGAACTGCATCACATCAAAAAAGAAAACATCGGTCTGATTGAGGTTATGGGTCTTGCCGTATTGCCGGCACGTTTAAAAGATGAGATGGAGAAGTTAGCGGAAGCAATTCTTGCCGGAACGGATATCCGCAAGGATGAAGTATTAGAGAAACATGCGGATTGGGTAGATGATTTTTTGCCGAACTATAAGGACGTAAGCAAAGATAACATCATGGATATTCTGCATAAGGAAATCGGAAATGTCTTTATGCGGGTATTAGAAGATGCAGGAGTTTACAAAAGAACTCCGGAAGGACAGGCAGCATTTGACAGGTTTGTTGATTCCCTGAATAAATAATAAGTTGCAAAGTTTTAGAGTAATAAAGAAAGATAAAAGAACTTCAATCCGTATATGAGTCGGATTGAAGTTCTTTTAACATATTAATGTTTCGCAGAGCATGGCATCCGTTGTTTACTCAATGTTAATCCATATATATTCATAGCGGTATGTGTAGACATCTAATTCTGAGGAGAGGATGGGGAGTCGGCGAAATTCTATAGGATCTCTTCTTGTATAGCATGCAATTATATTTCCTTGTTCATTATATATGTATTTTTTTTGATATATCATATCACCATCAGAATTATAAGCAGTTTCTTGAACGAGATTGTCCTGTTTGTCATATTTATATTTGACTTGTCTGGTAATATTTTTATCATAAACATATTCAGTTTGTAAGACTATATTCCCATGGGAATCATATGCATAGTCATATTGACAGATACCATCACTGTAGCATTGTGTTTCATGAATCATATTGCCCTGCGTATCGTATTCATATGTGTATGTGTATTGTGAATGCTGATTAGAATAATCATAATCGTCAGTTGTTACTATCATCTGTGTCAAATTCCCCTGTGCATCATATGTATATGTATAGCGTTTCTGTTCAGTCAGTCTGCAGTCAGGGTCATTTTCATATTTTTCGGTTTCTGTCATGAGAAGAAGATTTCCCTGCATATCATATTCATAATTTGTCTGTGTGATTTTTCCGCGCCGATAATACGTTGTTTGGAGTTTATTTCCGTGTGAATCATATTGGTATTCATAATATGAATCTGCAGCACTATAGCTGTATGCAGTATGTGCTCTTATGATATTATCATTTTCGTCATACTCTAAATCAGTATCATTCAGTATCTTGCTTCCATCCGAAGAATAGTAAGAATTGATTGCATTTATTTTCCTGCCATGGGAATCATATTCATATTCTGCAGAATGGGTTAATTTCCCGTTCTCATATTCAAATTCCTGCTGAAGAGCTAATTTTCGTCCATCCATATTCAGTTGAGAATCTGATGCATCGGCAGTGATTGTGAAAAGAGCGCATAAACACAGCAGAATGCAAAGGGGTTTTTTATTCATGGGTAAAAGTCCTCATATCAGGGTGGCTGTTTTACAGTTGCTTCATCATCCAGTATGCATCCGCATACCGGCCATCTGCATATTTCATATTATGTGGAAAAGTTCCGTATTTCTTGAAACCTAATTTCTCATAAAGGGCAATGGCGTTCGTGTTATCGCAGATTACTTCCAACTCTGCCTGTTCATAACCGGTTTGTTTTGCCACCGATAGAATTGTCTGCAGCATGATTTCCCCGATGCCGGCGCCGCAATATTTCTGGTATAAAGCAATTGCTATTTCACAGCGATGGCTGTATCTTCTATAGGAGCCGACACTCATCAGTGAGCAGTTGCCGATATGCTGACCGTCTATTGTTGCAATCAGCATTAATGCTTTTGGATTATCCATGCATCTTTGAATAAACGCCTGCTCTTCCTCGAGGGTTAAGCGAACTTCATCCGGTTCTCTTATTAAAAAGGGCGTTTCCGCTGTAGTTGTTTTCAAATACCGCATCAAATTTTCTGCGTCTGATATTTCTGCATTCCGCAATATTACACTGCGTCCCAGTTTATCTGTAATTTCCATAGGTTCAAATCGCATAAGCCGTTTCCCTCCGGTTTGGGTTTAATGCTGTAATTATAATTTGTTTTGTAAGAGAAAGCAATTGTCGATTTATGCAGAATGGTTTATTATGATGGAGTACGATAAACGAAAGGAAAGCTTGAGAAATGGATTATATAAGAAAAATTTCTGACATGTTTCAAGGAAATATATCTCTTAACCCTCCATATAAGGAAAATCGTCCGGAGAATATACCGGAGGAGTTATATGATATTTTACAAGTTAGTAATGGAATTGAAGAAACAATGATTGAGCCGAAAACAGGTCAAGAGATTCCCATTGCGTGGATTGTATATCCATATGAGCGGATGATGGAAGAAACAGACTTTTATAAAAACGAATATAATATCGAGGGTACGGTGTTCGCTGATGATGGTGCAGGTAATCCTTATATATTAAAGTCTGATGGCGGAGTTGCGTACTATAATGTAATCGACGATGAAGAAGCGAAAGAAGCTGATTCGTTAGCGGAGTTTTATACATAATCTTCCCATGCCGCATCTGACCATGACTTAATCATTGAGATCTACCTCATGTACCGTACCGCCTGTAGCCTCCATTTGTGCCACTGACTCCTTAAGCCTAATCATATTTTCTTGTGAATAAAAAGGATCTACTGCTACTTCAAATGGTATCCGCCCCTCTTTCTTAATAGGAACAATTTGCAATGTATAGCCTAACGGTGCCAGTATTTTTAACAGACTGTTAATTTGAGGAGAATGGACAGCAGATTCCATTCTTGCAATAACTGGCTGCTTAATATTGCATATTTCTGCCAACTGGGATTGTGTCAGTCCCTTTTCTTCACGAATCTTTATCATTGTACGAATTAGTTCCTTTTCCAACTCGATTGCGTTTTGATCTTCCTGAGTTAAGGTGAAATCTTTTTTCAATTCTTTCCATGTTGCCATATTATTTATTCCTTTCTAAATAATTCTGCAAATTTTTGTAATAGCAATGGAATCGACCCGGATGATGATTTTGGAATACTGGAGAGAAATTCTGTCGCTTACGCTATTGTGACTTTAATAGAATATATTGGTGTGGGAAAAACAATGAGTACTTAAAAATGAAAATATTTAATTCCTCATGTTTATATAATACTTTCTCATAAGTTTCTCGATTGCAACCATGAAAACCTAATACAAGATTGGGTAATGTTTGGTACATAATGCTGCTACCTCACTATGAATTTTTGTAAAAACCAGTCAGATTGCCCTGTTCATCAATAATACCGGTATTCATCAGATTTTCTTTCGCCCGTTTTTTTGCTTCTTTCTTAGGAAGTCTTTTGTACTTCTCTATGTACTCTTCGATATCTTGCAAATAACGTGTCATTTCATAATTTACTTTTTCAACTGTTGGCATCCCATCACCGTTTCCGTTTGTACTCTTTGCCGATTTTTGTGTGTTTTTTCTATATTTATTCATGAATATTTTCCTCGTTAATATTCATTGTAACATAAATTATCGACATAGGAAGTTATCATTCATTTGTAAAGAATTACACTTATATTTAAAACTCTATAGTATTCTACAGTAAAATGCAACTCTTTTATTTTGTGCATCTAAATGGTGCACTAGGTAACAATAATAATAAATCCTGTGCTATGTTATTTTTTACGAAACTTGATGTCTGGCAAAAATTTTCGGTGAAAAAAATATACCAAATGCCATCAAAATAATTGCAACAGGAATAGCCCATATCGCATAAAGAATATTTCCATTTATCTGTTGTTCCGACATTATTGCAAAACACTGTGCATGATAAATTGGTAATAAAACGATTAATCGGAACAGTGAACTTGTTTCTGAAACAGGTAATAATAGCGGCAAAAATTGAAACGCAACAGAAGCAACCACCGAAATCAATTGGTTTTTACCTAATGCAGAGAAGAGCAACGTAATGCCCGTTATACTAATTGCACTGGTTACAGCTAACATCATTTGATATTTCAAAAGTGTTCCGCAGGTTATATTGAAAGGAACAAACCCTTCTGTAAATGAAGGCTGTGCAAAAAGAATACTACAGTCTAAACCTTCAAAACCGTATAACAAAATTGCAAATATCAAATTAAAAACAGCTATTAAAATGGTTAATAGCAAAGAAGTAATAAAACTTGCCGCTACTTTTGCCATGCCGCACTTTGTTTTGCCGTATTTGCTTGTTAAAATAATGCTATCCACACCGCTGTACTCGCCGGAAAAAACAGGCGCAATTATTAAAATAATAACTACTGATAGGATGATTATGGTTTCCGTAAAATTTCGGCTTGTATGAAGCCAGCCATTTATATAGCCTATCTTAATTTCTTCATTACCAAAAACATCGGAAACACTTAGCCCGTTCCAATTCCCGTCGATATCAGAAAACCGGGCAAATGCAGCAGACTGTATGGCATTATAGTAAAGATATTTTGCATTCATTCCATGAAGATCATGGGCAGGCTTAAAATCAGACATCATCTGCTTCACTTTATCATCAGTCAGAATACCTTCATATCTGGCGGCAATAGATTTATCTATTTGTACGGCTGTTTTTCCGCTTCCTTCGTTTTTCACACCATCATAAGCATACATATTCTGATAGGTGGAAAAAGCGAACAGAGCAGATAAAAGAAAAACTGCAATAACTGAAATAAACGAAAGCTTTTGACCCAATATTTTTCTTAACTCAAACAAAATAAGGTTTTTCATTATTCATTTGCTCCTTTTAAAGTGTTTTAAAAAACGCTGTTACTCTTGCACCTTTTGTCAGGTTTTCTATATTTAAATAGCCGCCATGGTGCTCACACAACATTTTACAAATATACAGTCCAAGCCCGAAATGCTCTGCATGGTTTTCTTCTTCCGTAAAATAAGGTGCCGTTGCTTTGTGTAAGACCTCTTTTGAAAAACCCTTGCCATCATCAGTTACCGACAATGATAATCCGGCTGTACTTCCGATATAAGCAATTTCAATATTAGAAACCGCATAACGGAGTGCATTAGACACTAGATTATTGCAGACCTGTGAAATAAAAGACCAGTCTACACATAAGGAAATATCCGAAACATTATTCAGTATGTTTATTTTTTTACCCTGCTGTTTACACAAAATTTCCGCACTTTCTATTAAAGCGGCAATGTGTCCTTCCGCACTTGAAGCGCCGCTTTGTGGCTGTGCATCTTCTAAGCGGGACAAATTGCTCATACTGTCAACATACCGCTCCAATCTCAATATATGTTTTGCCATAGTATGTGCTGTTTCTTGTATTATAGGTTCTTCACTTGTCTGCAACATTTCATCATACCCCTTTAATACCGTTAATGGTGTACGCAAATCATGTGCAAAAACAGCATTAAGCCTTTTGCGTTCCTCTATTTGCCTCCACATTTTAGAGAAGTTTTCTGCAAGAGTGCAGCGCATGACTTCAAAAGAATTGCATAGTTGTCCAAGTTCATCATCAGAGTGATAATTTATCTGAAAATTTAAATCATTATTGGATATTTTTTCCGAAGCAGTTCTTAGTTTTGTAAGTGGTTCTTTTAACTTATTTTGATAGAATAAAAATGCCGCGGCAATGATGCATAGCGCAGAACAAACAGGGGCAGCAGCAATCGGCAAAAGTTCTAACACAGAGGTTAATTGTTCATCTTTTTCACTCAAGGGTGTAGTTTGGTTTGAGATATAAGTACCCTCACCCAGCCTTTCTCCATTTTCAGTTGTTAAATAATATTTTTTGCTGCTTGTTGGATAGGAATCGTAAATCTTTTGTTCAGCATAATAACATAGCGTAGATGTCGCTGTACTTAATGCGATAGCAAGAAGTGTAAACACAGAGATATAGAGTATTATGCTTTTTTTAATGATAAATCAAATCCAAAATGTTTTATTTTATCCATTTATATCCGCACCCCCAAACAGTTTCAATGTATATTTTCTCTGTAAACACGGCAATTTTAGTTCGTATTCTGTGGATATGTTCAGCTACTACACTGCTGTCCCCTTCGCTTTCATATCCCCAAATCTTTTCATATATGCGTTCTTTATCAAAAACCTGTCCTGAATTTGAGGATAGTAGTTCAACTATATCAAATTCTTTCTTCGCAAGAGTAATTTGCCTGTCTTTGAAAAAAACACAGCGTTCCACATAATCAATCGTCAATTCATCAGCAAATTTTATTTGGGCGTTAAAGCTGTGTCGTGCTTCGCGGCGTAAGTGGGCTTTTACTCTTGCATCTAACTCAACAAGCGAAAAGGGTTTAACAATGTAATCGTCACCGCCCACTGAAAATCCTTTGACTTTATCTGCATCCTCAATACGGGCAGTTAAAAACAGGATGGGGCAAGATACATAATTGCGTATGCGTGCACAAACCGATAGACCGTCCAATTTAGGCATATTTATATCAAGTAAGATAATATCCGGTCTTTGTTCAGCCTGTTTTATTGCATCAGCACCATTTGTAGCAGTTAAAACAATATATCCTTTGCTAAGGAAATAACCTTCTAGCATCTTAACAATATCAAGCTCATCGTCTGCAATTAGTATTGTATATTTCATGTAAACGCCTCCCATATCAAATATAGTACATTATAATTTTCAACTTTTTTTCAACTTTTTGCAATTTCATATTTTATCGTTCTTTTCCGCAAACATATGATAGAGTATGATATAATAAGTACAAGTTCAAAAGAAAGGCAGGTCCCCTAATTTGAAAAAAGCAGTCATAGTAGGATACGGAAACATGGGAAGCAAGTATGCTGCCAGAATTTATAACGGTGAAATAAAGGATTTATCACTGTATGGCATCCTGTGCAGAAATACACCGGGGCAGCAGCAAATTCAAGAGAGTATGCCGGAGGTGGTTATTTTCCCTGACGAGGACAGTATGTTTGTAGAAAGTGATAAATTCGATGCACTTATTATCACGACTCCGCACAAGGAACATGTGAGAGTGGTTAAAAAAGCAAAACAGGCAGGGCTTCATGTGTTATGTGAAAAACCGCTTGGAGTAACTGCGAAGGAGTGCAAAGAATTATTGGCGGATATTCCGGAAACAGTCTGCGCTATGGTTTTTAACTGGCGGGCGAGAGATACTTACAGAGAGGTTCATGAGTATATAAAGAGCGGGAAGCTGGGGAAGCTTCATCAGGCAATATGGACAGCAAATTTCTGGTATCGCCCGGAATGCTATCATAAGGCGTCAAAGTGGCGCAGCAGTTGGAGCGGAGAAGGCGGCGGATTGCTGATTAATCAGTGTCAGCATTTACTCGATATGTGGAACTGGCTGTTTGGACAGCCATGCGAGGTTTCCGCGCAGATAGCATATGGGTACTACAGCAATATTCAGGTTGATGATAAAGCTGCGCTTTTCTTCCGGCATGAAAACGGTATGTGGGGAACGTTTCTTTCCTCTACCGGAGATTCTCCGGGAACGAACCGATTGGAAATACACGGCGAGATGGGAAAGCTGGTAGTGGAAGACAACAAATATATCAGTTTTTATGAAAATGAAAGTTCCACAACGCAGGTGTCGAAAACTTCTCAGGAGATGTTTTATAAGATTCCTTTTACAAAAAAACAGTGGGAAGTAGAGCAGAAAGAGGATGAGTACACTGTCATTCTGCAAAATTTTGCAGATACGATGGAAGGTCGTGCGGAGCCGTTAGCAACGCTTTCCGATGGATATAAGGCAATAGAAAATACCAATGCAGCATATTTGTCGGACTGGCAGCATAGAGTGATGGCAATTCCCTGTGATGAGGAGGAATATTGTCGGGAATTGGCAAAGATTTAAGGAGGTGGATATGCATGGCAGGACAGGATAAAGAAGATATGCAGGGTGAAGTGGTCATCTATCAGACAGATGATGGTGACACTAAAATAGAAGTTTGCTTTGTAGACGAAACCGTATGGTTGACACAGGCACAGCTGGTTGACTTGTTCCAGAGCAGTAAGGCAAACATTAGTGAGCACATAAAAAACATTTATGCAGAGGGAGAACTTGACGAGAAGTCAACTGTTCGGAAATTCCGAACAGTTCAGATTGAGGGAGGACGAGAAGTTACAAGAAATATCGTTCACTATAACCTCGATATGATTATTTCGCTTGGATATCGCGTGAGGTCAAAAATTGCCACCAATTTCCGAAGATGGGCGACAGAGCGCTTGAAGGAATATATGATAAAAGGCTTTACGATGGATGATGAGCGCCTAAAGAATCTTGGTGGGGGAACTTACTGGAAAGAACTGATAGACCGTATCAGGGATATCCGTTCATCGGAGAAAGTAATGTATCGTCAGGTATTGGACTTATATGCTACAAGTGTGGATTATGACCCGAAAAGCACAGAGTCTATTGCCTTTTTTAAAATGGTTCAAAATAAATTGCATTATGCAGCGCATGGTCATACTGCTGCAGAAATTATATATGAGCGTGCAGATGCTGAGAAACCGTTTATGGGGCTTAGAAGTTTTTCGGGGGATTTTCCGACAGTGAAAGATGTAGGCATTGCAAAGAACTATTTATCAGAGAAAGAATTGAAAATATTAAATGGTATCGTTTCCGGATATTTTGACTTTGCGGAAGTGCAGGCTATGCGACATAATCCGATGTATATGAGTGATTATGTGGAACATTTGGATAATATTTTGAAAACAACTGGAGAGAACTTGCTAGTGGACGCTGGGAAAGTGAGCCATGTACAGGCAATGGAGAAAGCAAACCGGGAATATAAGAAGTATACAGTGCAAAATTTCTCGCCAGTGGAAGAAGCATACTTGCAGACAATAAAAGAGATTGGGAAAAAAGTAAAGGAACCGTGAAAAATGGAGGAACATATAGTTCCTCCATTTTTATGAGACACGCAACTTACATTACGCAAAACAGATAGGAAATATCTGTAGACATGCAGATATGGCGATTGGGCATTATAACTCTTCAGGTGTACCGAAAATACTGCAAAGGAAAGCAAAGAAATCCCCTTGCTGCTGGTTGTTCATTTTCTGATATATGGATATAAGACGCTGATATTTTTTGAGATTGTACATATTTTCTGCAAGCAGGGAATCTGCATTCGACCGCTCCGCCGAAAGATAAAGAATATAATCCGTAGAGACTTTAAAAAGACGTGAAAGTTCGATTAAAAGCAAAGCGTCGGGAATACTGGCGCCGGTTTCGATTTTGCTTAACATCGTTTGATTTGCGCCGATACGTTCAGCGAGCTGTGTTTGTGTGAAATTTTTTTCAGTTCTCAATTCTTTTATTCTTGTCTTCATTTGTATTATCCTTTCTCTTATTTTACCCTTTTCCCCGGCGGAAAGTATTCCAATTTTTAATGGCAATATTCTGAGGGGAATGTTTATTCAATATTGAATAGGAGAAAAAATAGAAAATGGCAAAAATAACTCAAAATGTTGTAAAAATAACACTTGACAAGAAATTCGCAAGGGAATTTTTATTATAAAAAAAATTATCAAAAGAATAAAAGGAAAGATTTTTTAAGTATGCTATACTATAAGAAAAAAGGGCGGAGAAACTACCATGAAAATTCTTCTGACTGCGGTCAATGCAAAATATATACATTCCAATCCCGCGGTGTACAGCCTGCGCGCTTATGCGGGCAAGGAACTTGCGTCGTATCTGGAAATTGCAGAATATACTATTAATCACAGAAAAGAAGAAATTCTTGCCGATATTTACCGCAGAGCGCCGGAGGTGATTGCTTTCTCCTGTTATATCTGGAATTGGGATGTCATCAGCGTTCTTCTGGCGGAACTTCCTAAAATTTTGCCGAAAACCGACATCTGGCTTGGTGGGCCTGAAGTGTCTTACCATTCGGAAGAACTGTTGGAAAAGTATCCGATGGTAACGGGTGTCATGGTAGGAGAGGGAGAAGAGACATTTCGTGAACTTGCCGAATATTATTGCACATCTGTCGTGTCGGAATCGGGGAGAAAAAACAGAGAATTTGAGAAAATTCGGGGAATTGTGTACCGTGAGGCGTCAGAAGATACAGCGAAGTGTAAAATATGCCGGACGTCTGCGCGGGAATTGACTGATATTTCCGAACTGCCTTTTTTATATTCCGATTTGCAGCCGTTTGAAAATAAAATTATATATTATGAAAGCAGCCGGGGATGTCCATATCGGTGCAGTTATTGTCTTTCTTCCATTGATAAAAAAGTGCGTCTGAGGAATTTGGATACAGTAAAGAAAGAACTGCAATATTTTCTGGAGCACAAAGTAAAACAGGTAAAGTTTGTAGACAGGACTTTTAATTGTAATCATAAACATGCGAAGGAAATCTGGCGATATTTGTCCGAACATGATAATGGTGTGACGAATTTTCATTTCGAGATTGCGGCGGATCTTATTTCCGAAGAAGAATTGGAAATTCTCGGAAAGATGCGTCCGGGGCTGGTGCAGATGGAAATCGGCGTACAGACATTTAATACCGATACACTTCGTGAAATCAGGCGGACGACAGATATGGATAAACTGCAAAAGGTAGTGGAACGGATTCAAAAAGGCAGGAATATTCATATTCATTTGGATTTGATAGCGGGGCTTCCTTATGAGGATTACGAGAGTTTTACCCGCTCTTTTAACAGCGTTTATGCAATGAAACCGCAGCAGCTTCAACTCGGTTTTTTAAAGGTGTTAAAAGGCTCTTATCTATATGAAAAAGCCGCCGATTATGAAATACAATATATGGACATGCCGCCTTACGAAGTACTTTCCACGAAATGGCTTTCCTATGAAAAAATGTTATTGTTAAAGCAGGTGGAGGAGATGGTGGAAGTATATTATAACAGCGGTCAGTTTTCTTATACGATGCCGGTGATACAGACCGCTTTCACGGATGCGTTTATGATGTATCTGCAGTTGGCGGATTTTTATCGTGAGAAAGGCTATTCGCTTATGACGCCCGCCAGAAGTTACCGGTATCAGGTGCTGTTATATTTTGCCATGACGACAAAACTTGCGGAGCAGAAAGAATTATTGTGCCAGCTATTGACTTTTGATTTATATTTGAGAGAAAATAGTAAAAGCAGACCGGATTTTGCGAAAGAACTGATGCCTTATAAAGAAACCATCAGGGAGTTTTACCGTGAGGAAGAAAAAAACAGACGTTATCTGCCCGCATATACGGATTATGACAGCCGTCAGCTTGGTAAAATGACACATATGGAAATATTTGATTATCCAGTTTGGGAAACTGATATTGCAAAGCGAATGAAAAAACTGGATGAACCTGTTATGGTGCTATTTGATTACCAGAGCAGAGATGCCTTAACTTACGAAGCAAAATATACTATCGTCAAACACTTATCATTTGAGAAAGGATAATACAAATGACAAAACGTACCAAAGCAATTCTGGATTTATTGGATGCCCGTTACGGAACGGATTATGTCTGTTATCTGCATCATGAAAATGCATGGCAGCTTTTGATTGCCACAATACTCAGCGCGCAGTGTACGGATGCCAGAGTTAATATTGTTACACAGGACTTGTTTCAAAAGTATACCAGCATAGATGATTTTGCAAATGCGGATTTAAAAGAACTGGAACAGGATATTCATTCTACCGGTTTTTATCATAATAAAGCGAAAAATATTATTGCCTGCTGTCAGGATTTGCGTGATAAATTCGGAGGAGAAGTGCCGAGTTCCATAGAAGAACTGACCTCTTTAGCAGGTGTAGGGCGCAAAACGGCTAATGTCATACGGGGTAATATTTTTCATGAACCGAGTATTGTAGTAGATACGCATGTTAAGCGTATTTCCAAAAAATTAGGTATTACAAAAGAGGATGACCCGGTAAAGGTGGAAATGGAACTAATGAAAGCCCTGCCGAAAGACCACTGGATTTTATGGAATATCCAGATTATTACACTGGGGCGTCAGATTTGTAAAGCGCCCACTCCGAAG